>JBAXOC010000008.1:0-16886 GCA_037133455.1 Comamonadaceae bacterium
CGCTGCTGAATTTTTGCCGCGCATTGGTGCTATTTATGCCGCCAAAGGGGTCGAAATGCGCGTCTGCCCACAAAGCAGGGCTTATTTGGCGAAGGTGCCGCATGCAAAGTTGGTCGAGGCTAGCGAGCAAGATTGGTCTGAGGAGTACTTAGGCCCGATCATCAGTATCAAAGTGGTGGCCGATGTGGACGAAGCAATCAAGCACATCAACCGCTATTCCTCGCACCACACAGACGCCATTCTCACCCGAGATCATATGCACGCCCAGCGCTTTTTGCGCGAGGTTGATTCCGCCAGTGTGATGGTCAATACCAGTACGCGGTTTGCCGATGGCTTTGAATATGGTTTGGGCGCAGAAATTGGCATTAGCACGGATAAATTTCATGCGCGAGGCCCGGTGGGGATTGAGGGCCTCACCTCCTTGAAATACGTTGTTTTGGGGCAGGGCGAAATTCGGGGCTAGTGCCACGTAAAAATCCAACCCAGACGTTTTACTTTGAAAGATTCACCGCTATGGTTCCGCATTTAGTCACTGCTCTCACGGGCCCGATCAATGAGTTGGAGCAACGCGTGTTGGACACCATGCCTGCGATCGAGCGCTGGTTTCGCTTGGAGTGGATGGAGCACACGCCACCGTTTTATACCTCGGTCGATGTCAGAAACGCAGGCTTCAAGTTGGCCCCAGTGGACACCGACTTTTACCCTTCGGGTTGGAATAACCTGACGCCAGAGATGCTGCCCTTGGCGGTGCAAGCGGCGATGGTTGCGATTGAAAAAATTTGCCCCGAAGCGCGCAACCTGTTGATCATTCCCGACAACCAAATCCAAAGCACGTTTTACCTGAGTAACTTGACGCAGTTGCGGCGTATTTTCCATATGGCGGGTTTGAATGTGCGCATGGGTTCGATCAACCCCGCGCTCAAAAAGAGCATCACGATTGAGCTTCCCGGTGGCGAGAGCATCACCGTGGAACCAGTGGTTCGAACCAAAGGGCGTATTGGTGTCAAGGACTTTGACCCTTGCACTATTCTTCTTAATAACGACTTAAGCGCAGGTATTCCTGGAATTTTGGAAGACTTGCACCAACAGTATTTGCTGCCGCCCTTGCATGCCAGTTGGGCGACCCGCCGCAAAAGCAAGCATTTCCAATGCTATGACGACATTGCCAAACGCTTTGGCAAATTAATTGGCATTGACCCCTGGTTGATTAACCCTATGTTTGACACCTGCGGACAAGTGGATTTGTCGCACAATCAAGGCGTTCAGGTGTTAACAGCGCGGGTCGATGCCTTGCTTGCCAAGGTAAAGAAGAAATACAAAGAGTACGGCATCAAAGAAAAGCCGTTTGTTATCGTCAAGGCCGATAACAGCAGCAGCGGCATGGGCATCATGACGGTGCGCGATATCAAAGACTTGCCCACCTTGCTTGAAAAAACGGCGAACGCTCGCCAAGATTCGGACCCCTTGCAAGAGTTGATTTTGCAAGAAGGAATCTTGACCCACGAGCGTATCAACGCTGCTGTGGCCGAGCCGGTGGTCTACATGATGGACCGCTATGTGGTGGGCGGTTTTTACCGTGTTCATGCCGATCGGGGGGAAG
The DNA here is from genome assembly GCA_037133455.1 of Comamonadaceae bacterium. GTDB lineage: Bacteria > Pseudomonadota > Gammaproteobacteria > Burkholderiales > Burkholderiaceae_C > Allorhodoferax. The sequence goes on from JBAXOC010000008.1 coordinate 1,601, forward strand.
ATGAAAATCTGAGTGCCCCGGGTTCCAGCTACGTGCCCTTGGCGTTTGGCAGCAGCGCCCAGTTGCCTCAGCTTGGCGTTCGCCCCGGTGCGAGTGAGCCTAATCGGTTTTATATGTATGGCGTAATTGGGCGCTTAGCCATGCTTGCGGCCAGTTATGAGCTAGAAGCGACCGATCCAGAACGAGACTCCTACGACGAATAAACCCCACTGCAAAGCGGGGTACTGTCGCGCCAGCGACCGTGGTTGCTGCAATGCAACAATTTTGACCAAAATTTAGGAAGATGCCCCAAGGGCGGCCTTGGCTTAGCGCAAAATGGCGCACCTTTATTGAACGGAACTGATCCCCACGAGGGGGTGAGCCACTGAGTGTCATCAACAAAATCTTCTCTCTCTGCGCTTACTTTGGGCGCCATCGGTGTGGTCTACGGCGATATCGGCACCAGTGTGTTGTACGCCCTCAAAGAGGTCTTTGGTTCGGGCCATGTGCCCTTCACCGCCGATAACGTGTACGGCATTTTGTCCATGATCTTTTGGACATTGACGGTGATTGTTTCTATTAAATATGTGGCTTTGGTGTTGCGTGCGGACAATGCGGGCGAAGGCGGCTTGATCGCGATGCTGGCTTTGGCCTCGCAGGCCGTCAAAGATAAACCCCGACTTCGTCGTGTGCTGCTGAGCGTAGGTATCTTCGGGACCTGTTTGTTTTACGGCGACGGGGTGATTACCCCCGCTATCTCTGTGTTGGGTGCGGTTGAAGGTTTAGAAATCATTGCGCCGCAATTCAAGACTTATGTTGTCCCACTCACGCTTGTTATTTTGTTGTGTCTTTTTTGGGTTCAAAAGCGCGGAACCACTGGAATTGGTAAATTCTTTGGCCCGATTACCCTTGTTTGGTTTGCAGTCATCGCTTTGTTAGGCGTTTTCCACATTGCGAGCAATCCGATTATTTTGAAGAGCCTGAACCCCTATTACGCGGTGGCTTTTATGTGGGCCAACCCGGGCGTGACTTTTGTGCTGTTGGGTGCGGTGGTCTTGTGTGTCACGGGTGCCGAGGCGCTCTACGCTGACTTGGGCCACTTCGGTAAAAAACCGATTCGCTTGGCTTGGTTTGCTGTGGTCATGCCTTGCCTCACGCTGAACTATTTTGGCCAAGGAGCCTTGCTATTGGCGAATCCGGAAGCGGTTAAAAACCCGTTCTACATGATGGCCCCCGATTGGGCTTTGTTGCCTTTGGTGATCTTGGCCACCATGGCCGCAGTGATCGCCTCGCAGGCCTTGATCACTGGCGCCTTTAGCGTGACCAAGCAAGTGATTCAACTGGGGTACTTACCGCGTTTGAACTTGATTCACACCAGCGCCCGTGAGGCGGGTCAAATCTATATTCCCTTTGTTAATTGGGGCTTGTTTGCAGCGATTGTGTTGGCAGTGGTGATGTTTAAGTCGTCGAGTAATTTGGCTGCGGCATACGGTATCGCCGTGTGTACGGACATGCTGATCACTACGATATTGACGTTCTATGTGATTCGCTACGGTTGGAAATACCCCTTGGCTTTGTGCTTGGCCTCGACCAGTATTTTCTTTCTGGTTGATTTGGCTTTTTGGGGCTCCAATTTGCTTAAGTTGTTTGAAGGCGGGTGGTTTCCCTTAGCGATTGGTGGATTGATTTTTGTGCTCATGGGAACTTGGAAGGACGGCCGGGCATTGCTCAACAGCAAACTTAAAGCCGACTCCATGGATTTGCCAAGTTTTCTAGAAGCTGTTTTTATCAACCCACCAACGCGTGTTGAGGGAACGGCCGTATTTTTAACCGCAGCGATAGGTACGGTTCCCAACGCTTTGTTGCACAACCTTAAACACAACAAAGTCTTGCATACGAATAACCTTTTTGTGACGGTGCACAACCACGAGGTGCCGTGGATTGGACTCGAAAAACGAATTGAAATAGAACGCTTAGGACATGATTGCTGGCAGGTGTTGATCAATTACGGCTTTAAAAATGACCCGGATGTTCCCAAAGCCTTGAGCTTGATCAAAGGTCGCGGCTTTGAGCTTGACGCCATGACTACCAGCTATTTCTTGTCGCGCGATACCGTCGTTCCTACCTTGGGTGAGGGTATGGCGCCATGGCGCGAAAAGTTGTTTGCGCAAATGCACCACAACGCTAGTGGCGCAGCCGACTTTTTGAATTTGCCCAGTAACTCGGTGGTGGAACTCGGCTCCAAGATTGAAATCTAAGCCGCGCATGCAATTTTTCAAAGACTGGAGCGTTTCCACATTCACGGCAGGTTTTGTGGCCGTACTGGTGGGGTTTACCAGCTCGATTGCGATCGTTTTTCAAGCTGCACTGTCCTTTGGTGCCACGCCCGACATGTTGGCCTCGTGGCTGTGGGCTATTGGTATTGGCATGGGTTTGACAACCGCCTTGCCGTCACTGTGGCTGCGCCAACCGGTGATGGTGGCTTGGAGTACGCCTGGGGCTGCGGTCCTGGCCAGCGCAGGTTTGGCGGGCGGATTTACGATGGGTGACGCGGTGGGTGCATTCATGATGAGCGCGGCTTTGATTGTTTTGATTGGTGTCACTGGCTGGTTTGAAAAACTCATGAACCGCATTCCTCCTGCGCTTGCATCCGCGCTGCTTGCTGGCGCTTTGGCCCGATTTGGTTTAAGCGGTTTTAGCGCGGCCCAAACGGCCTTGCCGCTGGTGCTTTTGATGCTGATCACTTACCTACTTGGCAAACGTTTTGTGCCACGTTATGCCGTTCCCCTGACCTTGCTTTTCTCAGTTTTATTTGTCTCAGCCCAAGGCGGCTTTACCAGCGCCACGATCCCGTTGGGCCTCACCGTTCCCGTGTTTGTGATGCCGGTGTTTTCTTTTTCTGCGTTGGTGAGTTTGGCATTGCCTTTGTTTATTGTGACCATGGCGTCCCAAAATCTTCCGGGTTTGGCGGCCATTCGTGCAACCGGTTTTGGAGATGAACGCCAACGCGGTGGTGATGCGGGGATACCGGTCTCAAAAATCATCACGCTTACGGGATTGGCGACTTTGGTGTTGGCCCCATTTGGGGCGTTTTCATTGAACCTGAGTGCGATAACTGCGGCCATGTGTATGGGCCCTGAAGCCCATCCGGACAAGGCGCGGCGCTATACCGCCGCGGTGTCGTGTGGCGTTTTGTACGTTATTTTGGGCTTGTTTGGTGCCACCATCATGGCTGTGCTCACGGCATTTCCTAAGGAGTTGGTTGCCGCGATTGCGGGCTTGGCTTTGATGGGGACGATTGGGACGGCCCTGGCAACGGCCTTGCACAAAGAAGGTGACCGCGAAGCAGCGATGGTGACTTTTTTGATAACGTTAAGCGGCGTCGTCATTGGTGGCGTTGGTTCTGCGTTTTGGGGTGTGGTCGCGGGTGTTTTGGCGATGGCAGTTCAACACTACCACCCCCAAAAACGCAAAGCCACTTTGTAATTCGTCTTGAAAGTTTTCATGGACATTTTGTTTGTTGCCGACCCCTTGGAGTCCTTCAAGATTTACAAGGAAACCACCTTCGCCATGATGCGCGAAGCCCAGCGCCGCGGTCACACGATTGCAGCTTGCGAGCCCCGCCATATTCTGTGGCAGCGCGGTAGCATGGTGAAGGCCAGCGTCCGGCGTATCGTCCTCACCGAAGATTCGCCAAATTGGTTTCGCGAAGAGTCCCTTGAAAATCGGATGTTGAAGGATTTTGACGCCATCGTCATGCGCAAAGATCCGCCTTTTGATAGCGAATTTTTTTACGCCACCCATTTGCTAGAGCAAGCCGAGCGCGAAGGCGCACAAGTTTTTAACCGGCCACGCGCTTTGCGCGACCACCCGGAAAAACTCGCCATCATGGAGTTCCCGCAATTCATTGGCCCCACCTTGGTCACCAAAGACCCGCAAGCGGTTCGTGTTTTTCACGCAGAGCACAAAGACATCATCCTCAAACCCTTGGACGGCATGGGCGGCATGGGGATTTTTCGCGTCAAAGAAGACGGCCTGAACCTTGGTAGCGTGATTGAAACACTCAATCAGCACGGAACCCAAAGCCTGATGGTTCAACAATTTTTGCCGGAAATCAGCGCGGGTGACAAACGGGTTTTATTGATTGGCGGAGTGCCTGTGCCGTTTAGTTTGGCGCGGATTCCGCAAGGTGGTGAAGTACGCGGTAACTTGGCTGCCGGGGGCTTGGGCGTGGCGCAAGCGCTCTCAAAAAGTGACAGAGAAATTGCCCAAGCCTTGGGGCCGATTTTGGCAGCGCGGGGATTGCTTTTGGTGGGCTTGGACATCATTGGCACCCACCTCACAGAAATCAACGTGACCAGTCCGACCTGCTTTCAAGAAATTGCGGATCAAACCGGCTGTGATGTGGCCGCCCTATTTATGGATGCGCTCCAAGCGGCTGTCCGTCCATAAACAGGATCAACTCGCCGGCGGCCATGGCCACCCAACGCTCGTTGTGTGTGAGCGGCTCGGTCACGATGATGACTTGGCGGTCTTGCGGGGAGTTGAGCTGCGATAAGTCGACGCTCATGTCCTCGTCTTTGAGCTGAACCTCACTAAAAGGATGCTGGCGGACAACGTAGTGCAGCTTGGTGCTGGCATGGGCCCACAGCGCTTGGCCGTTACTCATTAAAAAATTAAAGGTTCCGTGGGCTGAAATTTGACTTGAGAGATCACGCAAGGTATGCGTGAGCTCCTCTTCCGTGGGAACTCCGGCGTGGGACTTGTTCATCTCTTGCAGCATCCAGCAAAACGCCCATTCACTGTCGGTTGTGCCTACGGGTTTGAAGCTTCCGTGCAGGGGTGGATTGAAGTCTTTGAGATCACCATTGTGGGCAAAAACCCAATAGCGGCCCCACAATTCGCGCACAAAAGGGTGGCAGTTTTCTAAATTAACAGCGCCTACCGTGGCTTTGCGCACGTGGGCTACGACGTTATGGCTTTTGATCGGGTAGGTGCGAAGCATCTGCGCAATCGGGGAGGTCGAAGCACTCTCTTTGTCAACGAAAGTGCGAGAGGCTTTACCGGGCAGGTCCCCATCGCTTTCAAAGAAGGCAATGCCCCAGCCGTCGGCGTGGTGGTCGGTACACCCGCCGCGCTGTGAAAATCCGGTAAAACTGAGCGTCAGACTGGCCGGCAAGCGGCTGTTCATTCCAAGCAATTGGCACATGCGATCAGTGTACCTTTGCTTGGGAGGTAAAACTGTTTATCAGCGCGGTTCGCTCCAAAGTTTTCCACCAGTAGACCAGTTTTCAGGTTTGACATCGGTGATCAAAATATCAACGGCGTCAGGTGAGCCGCCCAGCACTTCGACGGTGACACGGGTGATCTCTTGAACGAGTTTTTTCTTTTGCTCAACGGTGCGGCCTTCGAGCATTTCAACGTGGTAGGTGGGCATTTCTTTTCCTTGGGTTTATCAATGTTTGCGATGGGGGTCTATTTTAAAAACGGACAGTGCAGAGTTTAGACTGCGGGATGTTCATATTTTCGCCCTTCCTGTTTTGATGACTTTGCAGCAGTTTTACCCTTTCGATCGCCGCTCTGTGTGGTTGCTCTGTGGCATGGGCGTGTTACACGGGCTCATGGGTGCGGCCGTGGGTTTGTCGGTCGATGAAGCCCATTATTTGCTGTATGCATTGCACCCCGCGCTGAGTTATTTTGACCACCCGCCCTTGGTGGGTTGGTTGCAGTGGCCTGGGGTTGCACTGGATCTGCCGACAGTTCTGTTGCGTCTGTTGCCGGGAGCTTTGTGGCTTGCGACCGCGGCGGGGGTGTACCAGTTGGCCGAGTCTTTCCAAGAGAATTCAGGCGCTGGATTTTGGGCCTTGGTGGCCTTGGCCTTGTCTCCTCTTTTGCACATTTTAGGAATTGGTTTGTTACCCGATTCCCTGCTGATGTTTTTCACGGTGGCCTTGATGTGGCAAACCCGTGTGTTGATGCAAGCGTCTGCACTGCATCGCCCTTGGCCGTGGGTGGTCTTGGGCGTGCTGTTGGGCTTGGCGGGACTCAGCAAGTACACCGCGGTGTTGCCTGCGTTGGCGGTGGGCGTGTGCTTGCTGGCGGCCCATGGGACGCGTGTTCTGCGTAACCCTTGGGCGTGGCTTGCCGTGCTACTAGCCATCACGATGGTGTTGCCGGTATTTGTTTGGAATGCGCAAAACGGGTGGATTTCTTTTGCCTATCAAGCGCAACACGGTGCGGGGAGTCATTGGAGTGGTCTTAACGTGGCGCAGTTTGCTTTGGTACAAGTATTTGCGTTTGGTCCCTTGTTGTGGTGGGGCTTGGGCGGGTTTACTGGAGAAGTAAAAGGAGAAGTACAGCAAGGCAAACTCCGTATTGCTGTCATGCGGGTGTTCTTTTATCTGCCTTGGATGGTGATGGCGCTGATGGCAGGCGGTGGGAGTAGCTTGCCGCATTGGACTGCGCCAGCATGGGTGGCTTTGGCCCCGTTTGCGGGAGTTTCTTTGGCGCGCTGGCATCAAACGGCAGAATCAAAACTAAAGGCTATCGGCGTAAAGATTCTCTTGCTTGCACAGGCGTTGATAAGCGCCGCCTTGCTAGGATTGATGCTGACGGCAGGCCAACCCTTCTTAGCGGCAGATTTCAAAGATGTGCCTGTCGGAAGCAATCCTTTTGCTGATTTGCACGGCTGGGAGCAAGCTTCAGAGCGGGCAAAAGCGCTGGCCTTACAGCATGATTTAAAGAGTCTGTCGGTCCAAAATTGGACCTTGGCTAGCCGCTTAGCGTGGTACGCGCGGCCCTTGCCTGTGCATGTTCTCGAAGACCGTTTTGACCAGTTCGATTTGTGGGCGGGGGACTTGCCGATGGAGGCGGATACTTTGCTCGTTGATTGGTCGCATATGGCTTACGCCCCCCCTTTAGGCGGGTACGGTTTCACCCACTGCACGCTATTGGAAACGCAAAACGTTTTGCATTTAGGACAAGCCCTGGCGGCATTTCGGTTTTATGCCTGCCGAGGCTGGTCAGGACAAGCCCAGCCACGACTTACTTTGGAGGATCGTCCTTGAGTTCTTTATTCACATCGGATAATCCAACGCATCGGTGGATGTGGGCCGTCCCTTTTTTGGTGGTTTTTATCAGCGCCCCGCTGTGGCTGCACTGGTGGGAGCCTGCGCTGTTCTTGGCGATTAACCATGCCTGTGCTGTTGTGCCTATGGCTGTCTGGACTGGGATCTCTGCCTTCGGAAACGGCTGGGCGGTGTTGGCAATCACCTCGCCTTTGTTGGTGCGCCAGCCCCGATTGATGTGGGCGTGGTTGTGTGCCGCTCCATTTGCCATGGTGTTTGCTCGGCTGGGCAAAGGCTTGATCGTAAGCCCCCGTCCAGCGGCGGAGATAGACAATACCTTGATGCATATGGCCGGTGAAAAACTCGAGTTGGTGTCTATGCCCTCGGGGCACACCTTAACGGCATTTGCCGTAGCGACGAGTTTGTATTTCGCCATCGACGCAACGCGCAGGCGTTCGTTTCGTTGGCTGTGGCTTATTGCCGCGCTGGTAGGCTTATCACGCATCGCCGTTGGGGCGCACTGGGCGGGCGATGTGGCTGTTGGCGCAGGGTTGGGGATGTTGGCGGGCTTGATGGGCCATGTCCTCCTTCAACGGGTGGATGGCTCTTACTTAGACCCAAAGGGGTGGCGCTTGCGCTGCGTAGCCGCCGCTTTGGTTTTCACGGTTTACACCTTGATCACCGAGGTGCTTGATTTTGAAGAGAACACGGTGGTTCAACGCATGCTTGCGATGTTGGCAGCGACCATGCTGGTAGTTTTTATCCGCCAAAACCTCAACGCTCGGAGGCGCTAAAAAACTCAGTGTCCAGCGAGCCGCAGTCCGAGGGCGCTCAAGGCGCTATAGGCTTCACCCGCTTGCGCATCCCATTGTGAAACGGCTTGTGATTGGCGAGCGATAGCCGCTAGGTCACCCCGGGCCGCAGGGCCGGTCAGCGCGGCGTGGGGACCTAAGGCAACGATGTTGTTCACCGCGTTGGCCAGCAAAGAGGCGCGTAAGCGCTGGATGATGTCGTCGGGAACCCCTGCTTTTTTCCAAGCGGCTTCGGCCACCGATTGCAAGACGGGTAAAAAATTAGTGGCAAACACGGCGCCTGCGTGGTACAGCAGTTTGTCTTCTCTTTGAATTTCAAAACAGTGGGCACCTAGATCGGTCATCAAGGGTTCGAGCACTGCAATCGCTGCTTCGTCGCCCTCCAAAGCGCACGGCGTTCCATGCCACTGCATACAGGCGAGTTCGGGCTTTGTGAAGCTCAAAATAGGGTGGGCGCTGGCAAGCAGTGCGCCGTGAATTCTCAACGGTTCTAAGGTGTTGCTGCTTAGGGCGCCGCTGCAATGAAACACTAGCGTGGGTGTTGCCCCTATGCAATCAGCGAGGGCTTGCGCCGCCTCGCCGATCTGCGCATCGGGGGTCGCAATCATCCACAGATCGGCTGGGCGCATCGCTTGTATGTTCTCTACGGCACGGCCCTCGCCGATAAAGGTGCAAGCTGCTTGGGCGCTCGCTAGTGATGTGGTGAGCACATCTTGAACCTGCAGCGCTTTACTCTTTGTAGCTAAATGCGCCAGCGTTTGGCCGACCCGCCCTGCGCCAATCAGGTTGAGTTTGAGTTGGGGCTTTGACGGTGTGTTTGAGTGGGGCATGGCTTAAACAATCAAGGGGTTCTCTTGCATGGCTTCGCACTGTTCTTGAAGCATTTGGACTTGGCCTTGCCAATAGTCGCTGGAGCCAAACCAAGGAAAATTCACTGGAAAAGTCGGGTCACTCCAGCGACGAGCTAACCATGCACTGTAATGAATCAAACGCAGAGTGCGCAAGGGTTCAATCAAGGCGAGTTCTTCTCGGTCAAACTCGCGAAATTGCTCGTAGCCATCAACCAAGGCGCCGAGCTGGCGGGTGCGTTGGCTGCGGTCGCCGCTGAGCAACATCCAAAAGTCTTGCACCGCCGGGCCCATGCGGGCGTCGTCTAAATCTACAAAGTGCGGCCCAGGGCCCACGCTGGCGGCAGCGTCGGTCGGAGTCCACAAAATATTGCCAGGGTGGCAGTCACCGTGCAAGCGAATCAATCGGGTCTCGCAGGCTTGGGTACCGGTGAGCGCAGGATAGGCGGCAATCAAATCGATCGCTTCTTGGCAGGCATTGGCCCACGTGGACTGCACATCCAAAGGAACCATCTCGTGGTGGAGCAACCATTCTTTGGGTTCTAAGGCGAAATTTTCTAAGTTCAGGGTAGGACGAACTACAAACGCTTTCTTTGCCCCCACGGTATGAATACGCGCTAAAAAACGGCCGATCCATTCCAAAACTTCGGCATCGTCTAACTCCGGCGGTCTCCCGCCCCGGCGCGGGCTGACGCTAAATGAAAAACCGCCAAAGTGGTGCATCGTTTCACCGTTTAAGCGCAAGGGACCAATGACGGGAACTTCAGCCGCCATCAATGCGTGTGCGAAGTCATGCTCTTCCAAGATTTGGGCATCACTCCAACGCAGAGGGCGATAAAACTTGGCCACTACAGCGCTGCCATCTTCGAGTTGGACTTGGTACACCCGGTTTTCATACGAGGACAGGGCGGTTAGGCGACCGTCGCCGCGCAGACCGACGTGTTCCAAAGCGTCTAAGACGACATCGGGCGTGAGTGATTCATAAGCATGCATCCCCCGATTGTCAACGCTTCCCTGCTTCATTAGCCCAAAGGGCCAAGATCATCCCCATACAAAGGAGAAGTCGCTGCGTTGGTGCTTTCAGCGTCCGCGTCAGAATAGCGGTTGGAGACTTGCGCTTGGCGTTGACCGAGTTGCTCAAACGGGAGCTCTTGCTTGACCAATATCACCGTGCAAGGTGCGTCCATAGCGACTTTGATGGGGACGGTTGCTACAAACCGCTGGGTTTTAAGGCCGTGGGTGGCAGCGCCTAAAACAATGACGCTGACTTGGTTCCCTTGTGCGTAATCGAGCAGGGCTTGCGCTGTATCGCCGGACTCTAAAACATGGCAAGAGGTTTGCCGTCCGGGGTGGTCCAGCGGCTGGGCCCAGTGGTGCAATTGGGTCAAGTAGCGCCGGTGCAGATTGGTTTCGCTGCGCTCTTCTTCGGTGCTGCTGGTCATGCTGCTGGGGATGACGGTAACGCAAGCCAAGCGGGCACCAGGACGCGAACCCAAAGCCCGGGCAACAGCTTGGCGCAAAGAATACAGCGTGGCATCGGTGACATCTTTGTAGGGGATGCCGACCATCACAATAGGCACTTCCGAAACTTGCTGCGAGGGAACCGGGCTGGGTTGGTAGTGCATCCCTGCGGCTTTGATCCAGCGTTTAAAGTGGGTCCGAAATGCGGTGGGCTTGGTGTTGGTTCCGCGCTTGGTAACGTGTACTTGGGTCGGGTGGGAAAGATCAAACGCCAGATGCGCCGCAGAAGGGTAGCGTTTGGCCGCTTCGGGTTCGAGGCAGCGTAATACGACCTCTTGAAGCCACGCGGGGAGATCTGCCCGCAGCTTGCGCGGCGGCACAGGGTCAATCCACAAGCGCTGGCGCAAACCGGCGTTGGTTTGCGGCGTTCCAAAGGGTAACTCTCCCGTACAGAGTTGGTACAGCATGACACCCACGGCAAAAATATCACTGCGCGTGTCGCCCCGAACGCCCACCACTTGTTCTGGCGCAATCCAGGCCGGCGAGCCCACCGCTTTGCGCAGTTGCTCGGCTAACAAGTCGGGGTAATGGGCGTGGTGCGACAGGCCAAAATCGAGGAGGATGGCAGCGCCGACTTCGTGGTGCGCATCATGGCGAAACAACACGTTTTCCGGTTTGAGGTCGAGGTGCACGGTGTTTTGCAAATGCAAGGCGTGGACCGCGCGGGCCATCGCCGTGCCTAAACGAACGATCAGGTCAACCGATAGCACTTCGTTTAAATCCAGCCAATGGCCCAAGGTATGGCCTTCGATGTATTCCATCACTAAGTACGGAACCCGCTCTAAATCGCCCGCGGCTACAAAGCGAGGCACAGAGGGGCCAGTGAGGACTTGCATGATGTGGCATTCCACTTCAAAACTCACGATGTTCTCAGCGCCATCGCCACTGGTCATGCGCGGAACTTTCATGGCCATGGAAAACCCAGGGTCGTGCGAGCCTTCGGCGTAAGTTACCCGGTAAATATGCGCCATGCCACCGCTGTGAATACAGTCTTCGATGGTGAAGCCGTCAAGTACTGAACCGTTTGTCAGCAGCTTCATCGCCCCATCTCCAAGCGCTGTGCGAAGTACTCTGGCAGCGCCGTAGCCCGGATGGCAGCGGCAGCGCCCGCATTGTCATAGCGAACGCGGTGGAAAGTGAGTTGTGCTCGGTCTGGGTCAAACAGGGTGTACATCGCCTGCGGATTGCCATCACGCGGTTGGCCCACCGAGCCTACGGTTGCTAACCACTGGCGGTGTTTGGGAACGGGGATCGCAACCCCACTTTGCGGCGTAAAAGGCATGAGCGCGGATTCAGAGCCCCTGTAATACAAAGTCTGCGCGTGGACATGGCCACCAAACACATAACGCACAGCGTTGAACTGCTGGGCCGCATCCAAGCTAGCGGTTGCAGACCGGGTGTCACTGACGTAGCGCCACATCGCGGGTTCATTCACACTGGCATGCACCAATAAAGCCGAACTCACTTGTGCGGTCAAAGGGAGTTGATCCAGCCAAGTACGCTGTGCGCTAGAGAGTTGCGAATGGGTCCATGCCGCAGAACTATCGCCTAAGTTTTGGGGCGTCACAGGCGGATGAACCGCACCTTGGTCGTGGTTGCCTTTGAGGACGAGCGCGCCTTCTTCGGTGAGCAGCATGATGCGATCAACGACTGCGCCAGGATGGGCTCCGTAACCGACCAAGTCACCTAAAAACGCAAAGCGTTGCGCTCCTTGAGCGCGGGCGTGATCCAAACAAGCTTCTAGCGCATGCAGGTTGCTATGGATGTCAGATAGCAGCGCCAGTTTCATTCGGAAGGCTTAGGATTTATTGCCCGAACCGTTTGCGCGTTAAGCCCAACGCGACCCAAAAAGACACCACGGCATAGGCTAATAAAACACTGCCATGGCCAATGACATTGACAGGCCACTGGTCCATAAACAAAGGCCGAACCAATGCAACTGCATGCGACAAAGGCAGCCAGTCAGCAATCAATCGCACGGCAGGTGGCAATTGTTCCAATGGAAAGAACACACCACTTAAAAACATGGTGGGAGTCAAAAATAAAGTGAAGTAATAAGTAAAAAAGTCATATCCTTTGGCCATGGCGTTAAACACCAAAGCCATGGAGCTAAACGTAATCCCCACGCCCAACAAGATCGGCCACGCCAAAAGCAGTTTCGGACTTTGGCTGATTTGTAGGACCAACATCACGCCCAAAATCGCTGTCACCGTGAACAGCGCTTTGAACGCCGCCCAAAGCATTTCAGCCAAGACAATATCGTCCAAGCCCACGGGCGCATTCAAGATGCCATCCCATGTTTTTTGGACATGCATGCGAGAGAATGCGGAATAGAGCGCTTCAAAGGAAGCGGCTTGCATGGCGCTCATGCAAATAGAGCCGCTGGCTAAAAACAAAATATAGGGAACGGGCTGGCCGTCCACTGTGATTTGCCCCACCAAGGCTCCCATGCCATAACCAAAGGCGACCAACCACATCAAGGGTTCGGCAATATTTCCAACCAAACTCGGAATAGCCAGCTTGCGCCAGACTAAAAGATTGCGTAAAAAAACGGGCCAAAAGCGCAGCGTTAAGCGCGGAGCACGCCATGGGTTTTGCGTTGAAGTGTTCTGCATATTAGGCGTCTTCGCGGATCTGGCGTCCGGTGAGTTTGAGAAAAAGGTCTTCTAAATTGGCAGGGCGGTGCAAGGTGCGCAGCGCAGGGTATTGCCCCAAAGCATTCAGAAGGTCTGTGGCGGTATGGGTATAGAAAAACACGGTTTCTCCGCTCACCTCCACCCGCGCTGCCAGAGCGGCAAGCGGACTCTTTGCCAACGCCAAAGCGCCTACGCCAAAGACTTCGACTACATCAGGCTCGAGGTACTCCGCGATCAGATCGCGCGGTGCGCCTTCAGCAATTTTTTTACCATGGTCTAGCACCAACAGGCGCGAGCACAAGCGCTCGGCCTCATCCATAAAGTGGGTGGTTAAGAGAATCGATTTACCCTGCTGCAAGAGAAGCTGCAAACGCTCCCACATCAAATGTCTGGCTTGAGGGTCTAAGCCCGTGGTGGGTTCGTCAAGCAACAACAAACGTGGGTCATTGACCAAAGCGCGAGCCAAGCTCAGACGCCGCTTCATGCCGCCAGAGAGTTCGCCGGGCTTGGCTTTGGCTTTGCTGGTAAGCGAGGCAAACTCTAAAAGCGCAGGAATACGCTCTTGGATCGCTGCGTCTTTCATACCGAAATAGCGGCCGTAGACCAGTAAATTCTCGGCGCAGTTGAAATCGGGGTCGAGCGTATCGAGTTGCGTAACCACGCCTAACTGCGCTTTGATCGCCAGCGCATCGCGTGGCATCTGCAATCCCAGTGCGGTGATGGTTCCGCTGTCGGGAGTCGTCAGCCCTAAGCACATCCGAATCGTAGTTGTTTTACCTGCTCCGTTGGGGCCAATCACGCCCAAGCATTCCCCTGGCGCGATCGAGAACGAAAGGTCATCGACCACGGTGTTGTCACCAAAGCGTTTGCTTAAGTGCGCGACCTCAAATAAAGAATCCATTGTCATGAAAGTAGTAGGTCGAGTGAGGTGTATTGCTGCGGTTATTGAAAGGCCACTTCGGCAAAACTGCGCAATTTGCGGCTGTGCAATTGGTTGAGTCCGCGTTCACGTAAGAGCTCAATCGCACGCATACCGATGCGTAAATGTTGGTCAACGCGCTCACGGTAAAAGTGATTGGCCATGCCGGGCAATTTGATTTCACCATGCAATGGTTTGTCGCTCACACAAAGCAGTGTTCCGTACGGTACCCGAAAACGAAAACCATTGGCTGCAATGGTCGCGCTTTCCATGTCGAGCGCCACGGCGCGGCTTTGGCTAAAGCGCCGTTGGGGCTGGTTGTTCGGTAAGAGTTCCCAGTTGCGGTTGTCGGTGGAGGCCACTGTGCCGGTTCGCAAAATGCTTTTGAGTGCAGCGCCTTGGAGGTGGGTGACATCGGCGACGGCCTGCTCTAAAGCCAATTGTATTTCTGCCAAGGCCGGGATCGGAACCCACAAAGGCAATTCCTCATCAAGCACATGATCTTCGCGCACATAACCGTGCGCCAACACGTAGTCGCCGAGTTGTTGGGTATTACGCAGTCCGGCGCAGTGCCCCAGCATGATCCAAGCGTGCGGGCGCAACACCGCAATATGGTCAGTGATGTTTTTTGCGTTAGCGGGGCCCACGCCAATGTTGACCATGGTGATGCCACTACCGTCACTTCGCACCAAGTGGTAGCCCGGCATTTGAGGCAGGCGCGCTGGTGCGATCCCTTGGGCGGCTTGCGCAGGCACGGACAGACCCGCACGGTGGGTAACGACGTTGCCTGGCTCAACAAAAGCGGCGTAATCACTTTGCGGGTCGTTCATCGCAGTCCGACCCAAAGCGATGAACTCATCGATGTAAAACTGGTAGTTGGTAAAGAGAACAAAGTTCTGAAAATGCTCTGGCGCTGTGCCGGTGTAGTGGCGTAAGCGGTGTAAGGAGTAGTCGACTCGGGGTGCGGTAAACAGCGACAAAGGCATCGCCTCCCCAGGCTTGGGCTCAAAGGTGCCGTTGGCAATACCATCATCCATCGAAGCCAGGTCGGGCAGATCAAACACATCACGCATCCGCGCTCTCCGAGCAGCGTCCATACTGCCTTCGACGTGGTCGTTCTCCGCAAATGAAAAATGAACGGGGATCGGTTGGTTGCTAGTTCCGATTTCAAGCTCGGTGCCGTGGTTTTTTAAAAGCAAGCGAAATTGTTCGAGGTAATAGGCTTGGTAAAGATCCGGGCGCGTTAGCGTGGTTTCAAAACGGCCAGGGCCAGCGACAAATCCATAGCTCAAGCCCGCCGCGTCTTGCCCACCTTGCAAAGAAACACTCTCGGTATGCATGCGCACCAAGGGATAGCACGCCCGCACACTCTCCACAGAGTCGTCTCCCGCCACAAATCGCTGCATCGCCTGGCGCAAGTGGGCAATGCTGTTGTCATAAATACGCACCACTTGCGCCAGCGCAGCCGCAGGGTCGGTAAATCGGGTGGGGGCGATGAAGGGGG
>JBAXOC010000009.1:0-16334 GCA_037133455.1 Comamonadaceae bacterium
CCCAATGAGCATCCATTCTTGCGGCCCAATTCGCATTAATAGGCCCAAAGCGCATTGCACAGTTTTTCCAGTGACCTGTGGAATGGAAACCTGCAGTGCTTGCGTCAGTGCCTCCGCGAGTTTGGCCTCTCCGCGCACCCACGTACTGATGAGCGTGACGCTGGATAAGACCTGTGCGTTGACATGCACTTGAACCTGACCTTGTCTATCGGGCTGAGATTTTGCGTTGTGCCCGGTGAAGGGGCTGCGGATTAAAGTCGTATCAAACACGGTAACGCACTCCTTCTGCATCTAGGAAGCAAGGATCGACCACCCGCAGTCGGTACTGGCGGCCTTGTGTGGGAGACGCAGCAATAATTTCTTTGCCGACATGGGCGACTCCGCCTTCTAAGAGACCTAAGCCAATGGCTTTGCCTACGGATTTACTGAAGGTCGTGGAGGTAATGTGACCGCGTCCATGGCCTTGTACCGCATCGTCGGCGAAGAACAAGATAGCGCCGTTAGACGGCGCATCGTCTTTGCCAACGGCTTCCAAACCCACCAAGGTGGGTCGGTTGGTACGCTGCAAGCTCTCGCTTTGGCGCAGCGCCCCTCCCCAAAAGGGTTTGAGTTTGCTGCCCATTTTTCCCATTCCCAAGTCATCTAAGGTGGTGCGACCATCCATTTCAGAGCCCACCACGTGGCCCTTTTCAATCCGCAAAGAACCTAAAGCCTCGAGGCCGTAGGGTCGCAGTTGCCATGGTGCGCCGCTGGCAATAAGGTGTTCCCAAACGCGGTAACCCAGATGGGTTGGGGTGAAAACTTCATAGGCCAATTCGCCCGAAAAAGTCAGCCGCAGAATACGCAAAGGCACACCTGCCAGCGCACCGGTACCAACTGTGTTCAGTACACCCATGTGCGGGAAAACGTCGGTACCAAAATTCTCATTGGGGAACGCAGCTTCTAATACTTTACGCACCTCCGGACCCGCTACGCTCATCGCCGCCCATTGGTCAGACACCGACGCAACAGTCACCCGCAACTCGGGCCAGACCACTTGCAACAAAAACTCCAGGTGGCTCATGACCCGTGCGGCTTGTGCCGTGGTGGTGGTCATAAAGAATTGGGTTGGGCTGATGCGGCTGGTGGTTCCGTCATCCATCACGATGCCGTCTTCACGCAACATGAATCCATAACGGGCTTTGCCAACGGCTAGTTTGGAGAAGCCATTGACATAGACGCGGTCTAAAAACTCGGCTGCATCCGGGCCTTGAACATCAATTTTCCCTAAGGTGGATGTATCGGCGATACCGACCTTTTCACGAACGAAGTCCATCTCCACTTTGTAGGCTTCGGACAAGGTTGCCCCGTTGGTTCTGTACCACAGTGGACGCAACCACAAGCCCGCTTCCATCTTGACGCCGCCATGGGAAAGATGCCAGTCGTGCATCGATGTTCGGCGCTCAGGCTGAAAGTGGGGCCCGATATTGCGACCGGCCAAAGCTCCCAAGGAAGCCGGGGTGTAAGGGGGGCGAAACGTCGTGGTGCCAACGGCAGAAATATCCATGTCACGTTTAGCTGCCATCAGGGTCAAGGCATTCAAGTTAGACGTCTTGCCTTGGTCAGTTCCCATGCCCGAGGTGGTGTAGCGCTTGAGGTGCTCTACGGATTGATAGCCTTCGCGGTGCGCCAATTCAATATCAGAAACGGTAACGTCGTTTTGAAAGTCAATAAAAGCTTTTCCCTTAGACCGCGCGCCGAGCAAGGGTCCGGCGGGGACAAACCCCATGGACGTGGAATCGTCAAAGCTTTGGGCTTGTCCGTTGGTCTTCAAACCCAACACGCCAGCGGCTTGCGCACCGGCAAGCCAACCCGATTCAATCGCGCCATTCCACGTTTGTTCACCGACCATAGACCCTGCACCAAACTGTGCACGATCAAATGATCCGGGGACAAAGCAAGCGATATCGCTGCGGTAGATAGGCTTGACGTTGCGGTGTGAGCTCAAATGCACCGTGGGAGTCCATCCGCCCGACATGGCGACCAGATCAATATCTAAACGCACTGTCTCACCTTGAACTGTCGCGCTTGCAGCGTCATAGCTGGATAGTGTGCATGACTTAGCGTGTAAGCCCCCTTGTACCTCAGTGACCGCTGTGCTGGCGAAGACGGTAACACCCAGCTGCTTGGCTTGACTGAGCAGCTCGGCGCTAACAGACGCACGAAGGTCTGCCACATGAACGGTGGCACCACTGCGCGCCAAGTCAAAAGCTCCAAGGTAGGCCGCATCGTTGTTGACACAAAACAGCGCGTTCTTTCCTGGAGCAACGGCATAGCGGTTCACGTAAGAAGATACCGCGCTAGCCAACATGACGCCAGGTTTGTCGTTGCCCGAAAAAACCAAAGGCCGCTCAATCGCACCACACGCCATCACAATGGCGGCAGCCCGAACGGTGCGCATGCGTTGGCGGGGAACGCCAAAGGCAGGATTGGTCACGCCCGGCGCGGAGCGCTCAATAACTCCAACGGTATTGCCGTCGTACACCCCAAACGCGGTGGCGCGGGTGAGCCGTTTGACTTTGCCGGTGGCATCAATGTCTTGTAGCGTTTGCTTCAGCCATTTCGCTTGCGCACTGTCAACGCTGTGGTTGAGCAAGTCGCCACCCATCTCAAAATCTTGCTCTACGAGCATGACGTCGGCCCCTGCGCGTGCTGCGTTGAGCGCAGCACTTAAGCCGGCAGCTCCAGAGCCAATGACCAGAACGTCGGTGTAATCGTTATGCCAGTCATAGCGGTTGACATCCGCATCAATGGCGGTAGCACCTAAGCCCGCTGCTTTGCGAATGAAGTGTTCATAAAGCATCCACGCCCCACGGGTCGGACCCATGAAGGTTTTGTAATAAAAGCCGGCCACAAAAACGGGTGACAACACCGAGTTGATCGCCATCAGATCAAACTTCACGGAAGGCCAGGCGTTTTGAGTTTGGGTTTTCAGTCCGGGCTCAATTTCTAAAACCGTTGCTGCAATATTGGGCTCACGCGTTCCGTCTTGCCCAACGGTCAACAGGGCATTGGTTTCTTCCACGCCTGCACCCATAAAGCCGCGCGGGCGATGGTATTTGAAAGACCGGGCAACCAAGTGTTGGCCTTGTGCGATGAGGGCCGAGGCAGCGGTATCTCCCGCAAACCCTTCAACGGTTTTTCCGTCCAAAGTAAAGCTTACTTTTTGGCTTCGGTCGATGCGCCCGCCAGTAGCGAGGCGGTAAGCGCCGCCTATGTGTTGGGTAGCATTCATGGCAGTGTTCTTTCTGACGCTGGGATCACCGACTCAATGTCATGCGTCACGGTATGGCGTTTAACCACCAACCAGCGGCGGCAGCCTAAGGTGTGTTGCCAAAACTCCGTATGGATTCCGCGCGGGTTGTTACGCGTGTAAACGGTATCGACCCAGGCGTCATGGTTTTCCACTTCTAAGCCGGGGTAAGGTTTTGTGGCGTCGCCAAAGTAGCTGAACTCTTCGTGGTCGCGTTTGCCGCAATAGGGACAGTCAATTCTGAGCATTGTGCTGCGCTTTCTTGGAGGTCGCTAAAGGTGAGTCTGCGTGTTATTGCAAATGGTTGTAAGGACCGGTACCGGCTTCATCGATGTACCGGCCTTTTGCAAAACGGTCCATGGTGAAGCCAGCGTTGAAGTCATGCGCTTTGTCATTGGCAATCGTGTGGGCAAAGCACCAACCCGAAGCGGGGGTGGCTTTAAAGCCGCCGTAACACCAGCCGCCATTGAGATACAAACCCTCTACAGGAGTCGTCGTAATGATGGGGCTGCCATCGGGCGTCATGTCCATGATGCCGCCCCAGTGGCGCAATACGCGCAAACGCGCTGCGCTAGGCATCGCGCTGACCAAGGCCTGCGACACCTCGCCCACATTGGCGAGATTGCCGCGTTGGGCATACGAGTTGTAGCGGTCAATGTGTCCGCCAAAAACCAAGCCACCCTTGTCCGACTGCGAAAAGTAAAAATACGATGCCGACCAAACCACAACGTGGTTCACGATGGGTTTGATGGACTCCGTGACATAGGCCTGCAGGATGTGGCTCTCAATGGGCAACGCTAAGCCGGCTTTTTGCGCCAAAGGCGAGGTGTTCCCCGCCACTGCAATGCCTACCTTGGCTGCGCTGATATCGCCGCGGGTGGTTTTCACGCCCGTGATGCGTTCGCCCGACCACTCGTAGTCTAAGACTTCGCAGTTTTGAATGATGTCAACGCCGAGATCGCTGGCCGCGCGGGCGTAGCCCCAGACCACCGCATCGTGCCGTGCTGTGCCCGCATCTGGTTGGAGCATCGCGCCGTAAATGGGGAAGCGGGCGTTGGCTGAAAAGTCGAGGTAAGGCGCCTCTTTCATCACGTCTTCACGCGTCAAAATCTCGGCGCGAATTCCATTCAGACGCATGATGTTGGCGCGGCGAATTTGTGCGTCCAATGCGTTCGGTGACATCACCACGTACAAATAGCCCCGTGGTGAAAACATCACGTTGTAGTTCAAGTCGGCCGACAAGTCGCGCCACAAGGACATGGAGTGCTCGTAGAACGGAGTGTTCTCTTGCATCATGTAGTTAGAGCGCACGATGGTGGTGTTGCGCCCCGCGTTACCCGAACCGATATAGCCTTTTTCAAGCACGGCAATATTCTTAATGCCGTGATTTTTGGCAAGGTAATACGCCGTTGCGAGCCCATGTCCTCCGCCCCCGACAATGATCACGTCATAGGTTTTTTTCGGTTGCGGGTCTCGCCAAGCCCGCTCCCAATGCTTATGTCCGGTGAGCGCATTGCGCAACAAAGACCATGCCGAGTAATGAGACATCAGGACAACTCCTACATGCGCATGCGCAAAGCCTTGGGATCAAACGGAGGATCCATTTGTAACGTGGCAGATCGTCGATCCCCCAAGATTTCAATTTGGAAACTCAAATCTGGGCCACTCAATAATTCGGTCGGCACATATCCTTGGGCCAATGACTGATTGACGTGGTGTCCAAATCCGCCCGAAGTGACCCATCCAACCACTTTGTCTTGGTGCCAGATCGGCTCATCGCCCATCACATCCGCCGTGGTGGCATCGACGACTAAGAAGACGCGGGTGAGTTTGGGGCCGTCTTCTTTTTCTTTCAAAGCAGCGGCCCGACCGATAAAGTCGCCCTTGTCAAATTTGACAAAGCGCTCAAGACCCGCTTCAAACGCACCGTAAATAGGACGGAACTCGCGGTACCAGGTGCCAAAGTTTTTCTCTAAGCGCAAGCACAGCAGGGCACGCATACCAAAATTACGCAGTCCGAGGTCTTTTCCAGCTTCCATCAAAGCATCGTACAAGCAAAGCTCGTATTCAGGAGAGACCCAAATCTCATAGCCCAAGTCACCCGTGTAGGTAATTCGGTTGGTCATGGTGGGAACATTGGCGATTACCATTTCGCGGTAATCCATGAACTTGAATGCTTCATTAGAAACATCCTCATCGCACACCCGAGCCAACAAGTCACGTGCTTTGGGACCCGCGATAGATAGGCCAACGAGCTTCATACCGTAGGGTTTGATGACAACGGAGCCGTCTTTAGGCAGCGTCTGTTCAAACCAACGCATGTGGTAAACCTGCGCTTGGCTAGAACCCCACATCAGGTAGCGGTTATCAGCGGCTTTGGCAACCGTAAAGTCACCGATCAATTTACCGTTCTGGTTCAGCATAGGCGTCAAAACCAAGCGGCCTGTTTTTGGCATGGTGTTGGTCATGACCTTGAGCAACCAAGCCTCAGCGCCTGTTCCTGTGATCTCGTACTTGGCGAAGTTGGCAATCTCGGTAATGCCAACGGCTTCGCGAACAGCCTTGCATTCGGCTTTGATGTGTTCGAAATCATTAGAGCGGTGGAAAGACACAATGTCTTCGGCCTTGCTGCCTTTGGGTGCAAACCAGAGCGGTGTTTCCATCGCCCAGCTGTCGCCCATGACCGCGCCTTGAGACAACATGCGATCGTACAAAGGCGTGGTTTGCAAAGGACGCGCTGCTGGCAATTCTTCGTTCGGGAAACGAATACGAAAGCGACGTGAATAATTCTCGCGCACTTTGGCGTTGGTATAGGTGCGGCTGGCCCAGTCGCCATAACGGCTCACGTCCATGCCCCACACATCAAACTCAGGGTCGCCGTGCACCATCCAGTTAGCCAATGCCAAGCCGACACCGCCGCCTTGGCTAAAGCCCGCCATCACACCGCAGGCACACCAGAAGTTAGACAAACCTTGAACCGGGCCCACCAAAGGGTTACCGTCGGGTGCGAAGGTAAATGGCCCGTTGATCACTTGCTTGATGCCGGTGTTCTCGAGAATAGGGAAGTGCTTGAAAGCAATTTCTAAAGACGGCAGCAAGCGGTCAATATCGGGCTGCAGCAACTCTTGGCCAAAGGACCAAGGCGTATTTTTAGGAGACCAAGGCTTGCCAGCGCGCTCGTAGGTTCCGAGCAAGACGCCGTTGCGCTCTTGGCGCAGGTAGCTCTCGCCGCCAAAGTCAATCACATGGCCTAATTCTTTGCCGCTGGATTTATTGAAAGCCATGACTTCTGGAATATCTTCCGTGATCATGTACATGTGTTCCATGGCCAAAACGGGCAACTCAATGCCTACCATGCGTCCCACTTCACGCGCCCAAAGGCCGCCAGCGTTGACCACATGTTCCGCCACGATAGTGCCTTTGTTGGTAATGACATTCCAACCGCCATCGGCGCGGGGCTCTAATTTTTCCACCATGGTCTGCAACTCAATGGTTGCACCGCCCAAACGTGCCGCTTTGGCATAGGCGTGGGTGGTTCCCGAAGGGTCTAAGTGGCCTTCGTTAGGGTCGTAAAGCGCACCTAAAAAGTGTTTTTCATCAAGCAAAGGAAAGTGGCTTTTGGCTTCGGCCATCGAGATAATTTCCGTCTCCATCCCTAGGTAGCGGCCTTTGGCTTGGGTGTGCTTTAAAAACTCCATGCGCTCTGGGGTGTCGGCCAACATCAAACCAGCGGACAAATGCAAACCGCACGATTGTCCAGAGACCTCTTCGAGTTCTTTGTACAAATTCACGGTATAGGTTTGCAGCTTGGCCACATTGGGGTCGCCGTTGAGCGTATGAAATCCACCGGCTGCGTGCCAGGTAGAGCCCGACGTCAGTTGGTCGCGCTCGAGTAAAACCACATCCTTCATGCCGAGTTTGGTAAGGTGGTAAAGCACAGAGCATCCCACGACTCCGCCACCGATAACTACCACTTGTGCTGTTGTTTTCACGTCCGGGTTCCTTTAATCAGAAAAAAGAAAAATATTTTGATAAGTTAGAAGTCAGTGGGCACGCCGCCCTCAGACTTGCGTTTTGCCACAAAGGCGTCTAGCTCTTCTTCAATGGCTTTGTCCATAGGCGGGCGCTCGTAAGCAGCCAACTCTTTTTGCCAAACTGAATTTGCTTTGTCGTAAGCGGTAGGTTTACCGGCTTCTTCCCAGGTCTCAAAATTGCGCCAATCCGAGATGATGGGAGAGTAAAAAGCGGTTTCAAAGCGCTCAAGGGTATGGGCGGTGCCAAAGTAATGTCCACCGGGTCCGACTTCGCGCACGGCATCAAGCCCTAGGCCAGCAGGGCTGACGTCCAGGGGCGTTAAAAACTCAGCCACCATTTGCAACAAATCGCAGTCGAGAATAAATTTCTCAAAAGAGGCGGTGAGCCCGCCTTCCATCCAACCGGCGGAATGCATGATGAAGTTGCCACCCGCCTGGGTCAAGGCCCACAGCGAAAACACCGACTCGTAAGCCGCTTGGGCGTCCACGGTGTTAGCCGCGTTGACATTGGAGGTGCGGTAGGGAACGCCGTATTTGCGGCACAACTGCCCGCCGACCAAAACCGCTTTCATGTACTCCGGGGTTCCAAACGCAGGTGCGCCCGTTTTCATGTCCACATTCGAAGTAAATCCGCCGTACACCACCGGAGCTCCGGGGCGAATCAGCTGGGTAAACGCAATACCGGCCAAAGCTTCGGCATTCTGTTGCGCCAAAGCGCCCGCAATCGTTACCGGTGCCATGGCACCGGCCAAGGTAAAGGGCGTCAGGATAATGATTTGGTTGCGTGAGGACATTTCCATGATGCCTTGCAACATCGGAGTATCCAAACGCAAAGGCGACGAGCTGTTAATGATCGAGAACAAAGAAGGTTCCCGGTCCATTTGCTCTTTGGTAATGCCCCGAGCGATACGCGCAATCTCTAAGCCGTCTTCATTGCGTTCTTTGCCCAAGGAGTAAGCGTGAAAAGGCTTGTCGGTTAGCTTGGCAATATCTGACAAACAATCCAAATGCCGAATCGAGGCATGCAAATCGACAGGTTCTACGGGGTAACCGCCAGAGCAATGGATCACGTCATAGCGTTGGGCCAGCTTGACCAAGTTACGGAAGTCGCGTTGGTTGCCAGCGCGGCGACCGCCTTGCATATCGGAGGCGTTAGGGGGGCTTGCCACTTGGGCAAATGCCAGGTTTTTTCCGCCAATGTGGACATTGCGCTCGGGGTTACGCGCATGCAGTGTGAACTCTGATGGGCACGTTTTGATCGCTTCAAGAATCATGTTGCGGTCAAATCGCACGCGCTCGGAACCCGCACGTACATCGGCTCCGGCTTTCTTCAGTATTTCACGCGCTTCTTCGTGCATGAAATCCATACCCATTTCTTCCAAAATGGTCAGCGAGGCGTTATGGATAGACTCCAATTCATCCTCAGAGACCATCGGCGTGGGGGTAAACCGGTGCTTGAGATTTCGGTATTTGGTGGTGGAGGGCGCGACACGAATCGTGCCGCTTCCGCGGCCTGTGCGCCTTCTAGAGGACCCGCTGGGCGTTGTTGCTTCGTCTGACATTTTGGAAGTCTCCACGTTTTACCGTTCATAGGGGGATTCATCAAACTGGCCCCGCACATGAATAAAATCTGCGAGCTGCCAGCTACTGAAATGAATTTTATGCAGTAAGCCCCAGAAAGGACTGCCAAAAGCCCAGGAAGCAATTTATAAAATTGCATAAAACAGCCATGAAAAAAGCCGCAAGAGGCCTTATTTCCTAAGCTTTTTGCGTATTGCCGGTGTTCAGACACACATTTTCTCTTGAAATCTTGAAGCCTGACATTTCGAGGCTTTTGTTGGTTACGCTTTTGACCCTTAACCTGATCAGAAAAATGCGGTTAAGTTATTCCAGCGGGCAGGCGGTCGAGAAATTATTTTTAAAATGCCACTTTTTAAATAATACGCTGCCACATCCTTAATAATGAGGATAGGTAAAACCCTATAGGATCCACTGGTCATTCGGGATTTAATACGACAGTGTTAACCACCCCCACTTCCCATTCAAGGCGAGGCTTCCTATGCATCTGACCGGCAAGCAAATGGGCCTGATGTCAAAAATCATGCTGGCGTTTGCTGAATCGCACCACGAAGGTCAGATTCGCGAGATCGTGGGCGATTTGGTTATGCAGCTCTTGCAAGCGCAGTATTACGCCAGCTTTGTGTGGCACGACGAAAGTGCGTCGTTTGGTGAAGCCATCCAAATCAACATGGACCCTGCCAACATCAGCCAGTACGAGACCTACTACCAGTTCAATGATCCCATTACCCCGCTCATGAAGCGGTATGAAGTTGCGGTCAGGTCCACCGATGTGCTAAAGCAAGAAGAGCTTGTCAAGACCGAGTTCTATAACGACTTTCTTAAAAAAGATGGCCTCTGCTGGGGTGTCAACCTGTATGCCTGGCATGAGGGGCATAACCTGGGTGATATGCGGATTTGGCGCGATAGCCGAAGGGACAACTTCTCTGAAGATGACTTACGCATGCTCGACATGATCCAGCCCGCCTTCACCAGCGCACTCTCAAGAGCCCGTATAAGTTTAGCCCCCCGCACCGCCAATGCGGCACTCATCGTCCGGCTTAGCCCACGCGAGCAAGAAACAGCGCGGTTGGTTGCCCAAGGCTTGTCTGACAAAGAGATCGCCCGCCACCTCAACATCGCCACCACCACGGTGCGAACGCATTTAGAGAACGCCTTCAGGAAAACTGGGGCAAGCAACCGGGCTGGGCTGGCGCACAAACTCTTGAATTAAGGGCCTCTTTGTATCCTCGTTTTGAGGGATACCGCCCAATGACTTAATTTCCTACGATGAGTCCACGCACAAAACCTTGTGTGTGAATTCAAAAAATTATGGAGAAAAGTCATGAAGCATTCACCCTCACGTCGGCATTTTTTCAAGAACACGGGTGCCGTTTCTGCGGCAGCAGTCCTTGGCAGCACCGCAGGCTTGAGCGCTTGGGGCGCTAGTAGCAACGCTGCCCTCCTCAGTAGCGCGAAACAAGTCAACCTCACAGCAACCCAAGCACTTGCCGCAATGAAAGCTGGCACCCTGACTGCTACAGCCTATGTCACCACATTGATCGCCCGCGCCAAGAGCGTGTCGGACCTCAACGGGATGATTTTCATCAATGAGACGGGTGCATTGGCTGCGGCCAAACAAGTAGACGCCGACCGAGCCGCAGGTAAAAAACTGGGCGCATTGGCTGGCTTGCCATTTGTGATCAAAGATAACATCAACACCAATGGCATGAAGACCACGGGCGGCACCTCTTCGCTGCGCGACTTCCAGCCCACAAAAAATGCCCCTTCAGTGCAAAAACTGCTCGATGCGGGCGCCATCATTTTGGGCAAATCCAACCTGCACGAGTGGGCTTTTGGTATCACCTCAACTAACTTCACGCTGGGCATTGACCCCATCTCCAAAGCAGCCAACCGTGCCGGCAAAAACCCCTATGACACCAGCCGTATTCCTGGCGGTTCCTCTGGCGGTACAGCCATAGCAGTTGCTACACGCTTTGCGCCAGTAGGGTTGGGCACCGACACCGGTGGCTCAACACGCGTGCCCGCTTCGTTCTGCGGAATTGCAGGCTTTCGCCCCTCAGTAGGCGATGGCGCTGGCAAAGGTCGCCGCTATGCCGACGGCGTCAATGATGCGCTGCCCATCAGCACCACGCGCGACACCGTGGGCCCCATGGGCCGCACTGTTGCCGACATTGCCTTGCTAGATGCAGTCATCACAGGCGGAGCAGTACCTACTGCCAAAGCCCTTAAAGGTTTGAGGATTGGTCTTCCAGCCGCCTTCTGGGCGGGGCTGGATGACAACGTGAAGCCTGTAGCCGAAGCAGCCAAGAAAAAGCTGGCAGATGCGGGTGTGGTTTTTGTGAATGGCGACTTAACGGGCATCATGGAGCTCAACGGCTCAATGTCTTTTCCGATTGCATTGCACGAACCCGTCGCAGCAATTCCTGCCTACTTGAGTGCCAACAATGCACCAGTTAAAACTGTTGCAGCAGTCATTGCCGGTTTGGCCAGCCCTGACGTACAAGGTGCTTTTGGTGCGATTGCGGGAGATGTATTTGGCCCCGCCCCCGGTGGTAATGGCGCTTATGCAGCTGCCATGGTCCCTGGTACAGGTGGGCGCGCAATGCTACAAAAACTCTACAAAGACTATTTTGCTGCGAAAGGCGTGGAGTGCGTGTTGTTCCCGACTACTCTTTTGGCAGCACCAAAGATCGATGCGGCCAAAGGTTCCGACAAACTCAGCTACACCGTCGGTGGTGTTGAGCAAAAGGACAAAGACACTTTTGGCACCTGCATCCGTAACACAGACCCCTGCACCAACGCCGGCATTCCGAGCCTGTCGATCCCTGCGGGATTAACAGCAGGCGGCTTGCCCGTGGGCATGGAGATTGACGGTCCACTGGGCTCAGACACCAATCTGCTGGCCATCGGCATGGGCATTGAAGCGGTGTGGGGCGCATTGGCTGCACCCAAAGTTTGAGTTAAAACGGCCTTGTGCCGGTATTGCGTCATACGTGAAAGCCAAGAGGTGTATTAAACCCTCTTGGCTTTTGTCTTTTTTGTCCATCCCTCACTTCGTACTCATCTCCTTGATTTCCTTGACACCGCAATCCATGTGCAATGGCGACTAAACTTCGCTTATGGTGAAAAATTCTGCCTCAAAAGCGATTGAAGTACGGCTGGAGCGATTTCGGCAAAAGAGCCGCCTCCAAGCAGGCTCTTTGATTACAACCGTCTTTGGTGATTCGATCCTGCCCCGTGGAGGGCGTGTCTCGTTGGGCAGCATGATCAAGTTATTGCAGCCTCTTGGCGTTAATGAGCGTCTAGTGCGAACAGCGGTCTATCGTTTGGTCAAGGAGGAGTGGCTTCAGTCTGAGGCGTTTGGGCGCAAGACGGATTACATGCTGACTTCTTCCGGGCGCAGCCGGTTTGAGGAGGCCTCCAAGCAAATTTATGCAGCCGACATTCCTGGTTGGGACCGTCGATGGAGATTAATCCTGGTAGTGGCTGAACTAGATATCCGAGTGAGAGAGCAGTTGCGAAGGGCGCTCTTTTGGCACGGTTTTGGCGAAACTGCAACTGGCGGCTTTGTGCACCCTACCGCCGATCTTGAAAAAGTTATGGAAAACCTTGGGTCTGAGGGGCTTCAAGCAGTGCTTGCGAATTTAATGCCGATGGTTGCAGTTAACTCGCGTGCCACAGACTGTGCATCCGATGTTGACATGGTGCAAAAAGCCTGGAATTTGGAAGAACTGGCATCTTCGTACGAAGGTTTTCTGCAAAAGTACCAAGCAATCCGAGATGCGCTGGATGTTTGCGGTTCAGTGGGTATGTCGGAAGAAAGCGCCTTTCTCATTCGCACGCTGCTGATCCATGATGTTCGCAGGCTGTTGCTGCGCGACCCGCTGCTGCCAGAAAGTTTGTTACCGGATAACTGGCCCGGCATACGTGCTCGCCCGCTATACCGCGATTTGTACCGCAAGTTGCTGCCACTTTCGGAGCTGCACCTCGATGCCAATGTTCGACTATCCAGTGGTTTCCAGCCAATGGGGTCGCAGGTAGTGGTCAGCCGCTTTAAATACGGAATGGATTTGGATGTCGGAGCCCTGAGCGCCGCTTGATTGGGCCACTATGAAGGACGAACTAAAGACCAGCCACGGTGTTCAATCCCTAGAGATTGGGGTGGAGGTTTTGAAAGTTCTGTTGGAATCAGGCACTGCCTTGATGCTCAAGGAAATTGCTGCCGCTGCGAATATGCCTGCGTCCAAGGCCCACCGCTATTTAGTGAGCTTGGTGCGCTCGGGCCTTGTGCAACAAGACAATGCAAACTCGAAATACGATCTTGGTCCTTTGGCCATCCCCTTGGGTCTTGCTGCGGTCGATCGATTAGATCGCGTAAAGCTTGGACTCAGTAGTATTTCCGATCTTCGAGACCTGACTAATGAAACCACGGCCTTGTCCGTTTGGGGAGAATTTGGTCCAGTGATTGTTCGATGGGAAAGGCCGCATCGTCCCATTACTGTGAATGTCGTTACCGGCAATACGGTCAGCCTTTTGGCCACATCCACCGGGCGTTTGTTTGCTGCCTGGATGCCTACCGATACCATACGTCCGCTTTTGGAGCGCGAGTTGAGGATGGGCCGATCCACTGAATTCAAGACGCTTGAGCAGGTGGAGTCCGTTTTGCAAGATGTACGTTCCAAAGGGTATTCCTTTGTTCGAGACAGCGACTATTCCAGTCGAGTGCTTGGCCTTGCCGCTCCAGTGTTCAACTTTAAGAACAACATCACCATGGCTGTTTCAATTGTCGGTGTGGAGGGCATATCTGACTTGGGGCCAGATAGCCTAGCCTTAGCCGAAATTAAGCGCATATCCATCGCCTTGTCTAAGCGGTTGGGATCAACGCGGTAAGTGATTCAAAAAAATTGCGGATTGCAATAAATGTGTGTCTTTTAAGAGCTTGCGTAATCGCATTTGCTTTTATTCGTCCGTTAGCCATCATTTCCCTTTGAAATTAAATAACCAAAGCATCTGGCAAGTTGTTTTATCCATACAAAAACCGTATTTTGAACTAAGTGTAAACCCTAACACGATACAAAAACATGCAGAAATATATGATTTCTGTATCTTTTTAATTTGAAGTAATCGATTCTGAATGGTAGAATTTTCCTCTAGCAAATAACACACAACCTAGGCGCTAAGCTTTAAAGGTGTAACAAGGGGAAGCTACTGTGAATCACGGCCAAAAGACGATTAAAAAGTGCAGGGCGCACCAGGTGGGTGCTTGATGTTGGCTGAGTTTTTGCAATTTTTGTTCTCTGGAATCACTGTTGGCTCCATCTATGCCATGGCTGCCTTGGGCTTCACGCTCATCTACAACTCCAGCCATGTGATCAACTTTGCGCAGGGCGAATTCATCATGCTTGGAGGCATGCTCGCGGTCTATTTCACTCATTCAGGCGTGCCCTTGCCTATATCGCTAATCTTGGCCATTGCGCTGCCAGCAATCGTTGGACTGGTGATGGAAAAAGTGGCTATCGAACCCGTCAAGGGTGCTGAGCCGGTCACGCTCATCATCATCACCATAGGTGCTTCCTTGGTGTTGCGGGGCCTGATGCAAATCTGGTTAGGTAAGGGCACCTTCAGTCTGCCGGCTTTTTCTGGTGAACAGCCTATCAATATTCTGGGTGCCACCCTGATGCCACAAAGCTTGTGGGTGCTCGGGGTAACCGCCTTAGTGGTTTGTTGTTTGTGGTATTTCTTTACCCGAACGCTGCAAGGCAAAGCGATGTTGGCGACTTCCTACAACCGGGTGGCTGCTGAGCTTGTGGGCATCAACACGGATGGCGTACTGCTTTTGAGCTTTGCCATGTCGGCGGCGTTGGGTGCTTTAGGCGGCATTTTGGTCGCGCCCATTACGCTCACATCCTATGACGTTGGAATTCTGCTTGGTCTCAAGGGTTTTGTGGGTGCGGTACTTGGCGGCTTAGGTAATGGTCTTGGCGCGGTGGTCGGTGGCCTGTTGGTGGGGGTACTTGAGGCAATGGGCGCTGGCTACATTTCTTCGTCTTACAAGGATGCCATGCCTTTTGTTTTGATCCTCTTGATTTTATTCTTCCGCCCTAGCGGCCTCTTTGGTGGCAAAGCCACAGACCGAGTCTAGCGATGAACAAAAATCAATACTATGGTTTGTACCTTATCGGTGCCGTGCTGGTAGTCCTGCCGTTGTTACTACCAAATAGTTTTTATTTGGATTTGGCAATTCGCATGGCCATCAACGCTGTCATTGTTCTGGGATTGAATCTACTGATCGGCTTTGCCGGACAGATTAGTTTGGGCCACGCCGGCTTCATTGGTATAGGTGCCTACGCATCTGCGGCGCTGCCCGCGCAGCTTGGCTTGCATCCGATGCTGGCGCTGATAACGGGGGCCGTTGCAGCCGGCGCACTGGCTGCTATTCTTGCTCGCCCCATTTTCCGCCTCAAAGGCCAATACTTGGCGATGGCCACTTTGGGCCTAGGCATCATCATCAACGTCGTGGTCCGCAATGAAGCCGCCTGGACCGGCGGGCCTGACGGTATGCCAGTGCCTCCCATTTCTTTTGGCGGCTTTGAAATTACAGGCGACAAGCACTGGTACGCCATTGTGGCCAGCCTGTTGTGTGTCAGTATCTGGGCTTCTATCAATTTGATTGACTCACCGTTTGGTCGGGCTTTGCGTGCGCTTCACGGCTCCGAAGTGGCATCCAAAGTGGTGGGTGTGAATGTGGAGCGCTACAAAATTACGGTGTTTGTCATGTCGGCGATGTTTGCCAGCATTATGGGAAGCATCACCGCTTTGTACATTGGCTTTGTTACGCCCAACATAGCCGACTTTTTCCATTCAATCGAGTTGGTCACGATGGTGGTGATCGGAGGCATGGGCTCTATCTATGGTTCCGTGCTTGGTGCCGTTTTGCTCACCGCTCTTCCGCAGGCATTGGCAACTTTTGAAGGCTGGGAAACCGTAGTCTTTGGCGGTATTTTGATGCTCTCCATGATCTTCATGCCCAAGGGTCTGGTTCCCACACTTGCCGCGCGTTTTGGCAAGAGAGACTGACTATGGCATTGCTTGAAGTTCAAGACCTTTCTATTCACTTTGGCGGCGTCAAGGCCGTTCAGAACGTATCTTTTAGTATCGATGCGGGCATTGTTTATGCAGTGATTGGCCCCAACGGCGCTGGTAAAACCACACTCTTTAACCTCATCACCGGCATCTACACGCCAACCTCTGGCAGCATCAATCTGGATGGCCAGTCGATTGCTGGTAAGTCGCCTGATGGTTTGGCGCAACTTGGTTTGGCTCGCACGTTTCAAAATCTGCAAATCTGCATGAATATGAGCGCGATTGAGAACGTGATGGTTGGAGCCCACTTGCGATTGGATCGCAACTTGTTCAAAGCGGCCCTG
>JBAXOC010000010.1:0-15924 GCA_037133455.1 Comamonadaceae bacterium
GAAGCCTGCAGCGCTTGCAAACCGATGTGATTGACCTGTACCAACTGCATTGGCCGACCCGCAACGTGCCTATTTTTGGCATGGCGCACTTTGACCCCAGCAAAGACCGCGAAGTCACCTCGATGCACACGCAGCTCGACGCATTGAACACACTGGTTCAAGCGGGCAAGGTGCGGGCTGTCGGTTTGTCCAACGAAACACCGTATGGTGTCCATGAGTTTGTGCGGCTAGCCGAGCAGCACAGCTTGGTGCGCATTGCTTCAGTACAAAACGCCTATTGTTTGCTCAACCGCAGCCATGAAAATGGTCTGGATGAAACCATGCACCATTTGGGCGTTTCGTTGTTGGCGTATTCCCCTTTGGCGTATGGATTACTTACCGGAAAATACGACCGCAGCGGGATCACAGGCCCCGATGCGCCAGCGCAGGCGCGTATCACCAAGTTTGAGTCCACCCGCAAGCAGCGCTGGGGACGCCCCGAGTCCTTGGCGGCTGCTCGGCGCTACAACGCCTTGGCGGTTGAAAACGGGATGACACCGACCCAAATGGCACTGGCCTTTTGTTACACCAAATGGCAAGTCGCCAGCACCATCATCGGCGTGACAAGCCAAGCGCAACTCGACGAAAACATCAACGCGCTAGGCACGGTGTTGTCGCCCGAAGTACTCAAAGTGATGGATCTGATTCGCGCGGAGATGCGAGACCCTGCGGTGTAAGTGGCGCAGTCGTGGCAAACCATGTCAGCGAAACGCCTGCAACGCAGTTTCTTAAAAAACAAAAAATAAGCTTTACCGAGCATCCTTATGATTACCTAGCGCACGGCGGCGCACAGCACAGCGCCCAAGCGTTGGGGTGGGATCCTTTTCATGTGGTCAAAACCCTCATCATGCAAGACCAAGACGCCAAACCCTTGGTGGTTTTGATGCATGGCAATCGCAAGGTATCGACTAAAAATTTAGCGCGGCAAATCGGCGTCAAGTCGGTCGAGCCCTGTACCCCAGAGACGGCCCAGCGGCACAGTGGCTATTTGGTGGGCGGAACATCGCCTTTTGCGACCCGTAAAACGATGCCCGTTTTTATCGAGAAAAGTATTCTTGATCTTCCCCAAATTTTGATCAATGGCGGACGCCGGGGCTTCTTGGTGGGAATCGATCCTCAGGTCTGCGTGGCGTTGCTAGGCGCAAAGGCAGTACAGTGCGCGTTAGAAGATTAAAAGCTCAGAAGATTAAAACGATGTGAAGGAACATGACTTTGGAAGCACTCATCCCTTTTTACCCTGCGCTTGCCAGCGTTGGCGCCACGCTAGCCGCTTATTTGGTGGGGTCGTTGTCGTTTGCAGTCATCGTCAGCCGCCTCATGGGACTGAACGATCCACGGACCTATGGAAGTAAAAATCCGGGCGCTACCAATGTGTTGCGATCAGGCAGCAAAGCTGCCGCTATCGCGACTTTGCTGCTGGATGCGCTCAAGGGTTGGGTTCCCGTATTTTTGGTACAGCAGTTTGGCGCACCCTACGGGCTCGAAGGCGGAACACTGGCCTTGGTGGGGCTGGCTGCATTTTTAGGCCATGTGTACCCGGTATTTTTCCGCTTTGAGGGCGGTAAAGGCGTGGCGACAGCCATGGGCGTGGTTGTCGCGATCAGTGGCGGCTTGGGTTTGGCAACGGGCATCACGTGGTTGCTGATTGCCTTCTTTTTCCGCTATTCCTCTTTGGCTTCCCTGATCGCTGCGGTGTTTGCGCCGGTGTACTACCTGATGGGTGACGGTGTCGCTTGGCGCTCGGACAATGCCCAAGCCCTGAGTTTGGTCATCATCAGCGGGTTTTTAATTTGGCGGCACAGCGAAAACATATCCCGCTTGGTCAAAGGAACCGAATCGAAGCTGGGTAAAAAGACTTAGTCTCTGAAGTTATTGAAACTCACGGGGACGTCCGTGATTTCTTTTTTCAGTAAGGCCATGGCGGCTTGCAAGTCGTCGCGCTTGGCACCTGTCACGCGCACAGAATCGCCTTGAATCGACCCCTGAACTTTGAGTTTGCTGTCTTTGATGATGCGCTGAATTTTTTTACCCAGTTCGGCTTCAATGCCGTTGCGCACCTTGATTACCTGTTTGACTTTATCGCCCCCCATTTTTTGAATATCGCCCATCTCTAAAAAGCGCACATCCACATTGCGTTTGGTAAGTTTGTTACGCAAAACATCTTCAATCTGCGCCAACTGAAATTCAGCATCGCCAATCATCGTGATTTCTTTGTCTTTGATTTCAATGCTGGCAGAGGTGCCTTTAAAGTCAAAGCGGGTGGTGATCTCTTTGGTGGTGTTCTCGACGCCATTTTTCACATCCACCAAATTGGCTTCGCAAACCGTATCAAATGAAGGCATGAAAATTTTCTCCTGTCAGGGGTCAATGGGGGCCGTCACGCTCCTTAGCAAGCGCGGCAATGCGACAATCTCACCATGTTAGTCGAGAAAAACGTCCCCCTTCAGGCACTCAATACATTTCATATCGTGGCCCGTGCCCATGGCTTGGTGCGGGTGCGCAACGAAGCCGATGTGTTGGCGCTATTGGGGGACCCGCAGTGGGCTCAGGAGCCCAAATTCGTCTTGGGCGGGGGCAGCAATTTGGTCTTGACCGGCGATGTCAAGCCGCTGGTACTCAAAGTAGAAGTCCAAGGGCGCAGTGTGGTGGGCGAGACAGCCAAGGCTTGGATTGTGGAAGCGGGGGCGGGGGAAGACTGGCACGACTTTGTGGCATGGACTTTGGCTCAAGGGTTGCCAGGGCTGGAGAACCTGGCGCTGATCCCCGGAACGGTCGGGGCTTCGCCCGTTCAAAACATTGGAGCGTATGGGGTTGAACTGCAAGACCGGTTTGAATCCCTTGACGCCATTGATCTGACTACGGGCAAGCTATTTACTTTAGACGCAGCCCAGTGTGCCTTTGGTTACCGCGACTCCATCTTTAAGCATGGCGGGACAGCGCCCCTGTTAGGTTTGAAAGACCGGGCCTTGATTTTGCGGGTGCGCTTCGCTTTGCCCAAGGTGTGGAAACCCGTCCTCGGCTATGCGGACCTCGATAAAAAGCAGGCCCAAGCCGGTTGCGACCATCCCACTGCGCAGCAAATTTTTGACTGGGTTTGCGACATTCGCCGAACCAAGTTGCCAGACCCTGCGGTGATTGGCAACGCAGGCAGCTTCTTTAAAAACCCGACCGTGACGGCCGAGCAATGTGCCGACATCATTGCGCGTGATCCCAAGGTGGTGCATTACCGCTTAGACGACGGGAGTTTCAAATTGGCGGCCGGCTGGTTGATTGACGCCTGCGGCTGGCGGGGAAAAACCGTCGGTCAGGCGGGCGTGTATGAAAAACAAGCCTTGGTTTTGGTGAATTTAGGCATGGGGGCTTTAGGAGCCACGGGTGGGGAAGTAATGACCTTGGCCGGTGCGATTCAGACCAGTGTGTACGAACGCTTTGGATTGCGCTTGGAAACCGAGCCTGTGGTTTTGTAATCGTGTGTGGTTTGAATGGATGAGCAGAACATGAAGCATATTTTGGTTTTAGGCGGAACGGGTTTTGTGGGTTCCCATGTGTGTGAAAAGTTGGGCCGCGCCGGCTACCGTGTGAGCGTGGCAACGCGTAAAGCTCGCAATGCCAGCCATATTCAGCATGTGCCTACATTGACCGTGCTTGAATTCGATATCCACAACGAGGCCGCATTGACCCAGGCGATGCAGGGGGTTGATGCTGTAGTCAATTTGGTCGCCATCTTGCACGGCAGCGCTGCTGCGTTTGAACGCGTACACGTCGATTTACCCCAAAAAATCGGTCGTGCTTGTGTGAAAAATGGCGTTCGCCACTTGGTACATATCAGCGCGCTGGGCGTCAATGCAGAACACCCCGAAACGGCGCCCTCCAACTATCTGCGTAGCAAAAGCCGCGGCGAGCAGGCTTTACAAAGCATCACGCGCCAGCCCCAAAGCGAAACGCAGCTCACGTTCTTGCGACCTAGCGTTATCTTTGGGGCGCAGGACCAGTTTCTTAACGTTTTTGCCAAGTTGCAGCGCGTTTTCCCCGTCATGCCATTGGCCTGCGCATCAGCAAAATTCCAGCCGGTGTGGGTTGAAGACGTGGCCTTGGCCGTGGTGCGATGTTTGCAGCTTTCAGATCCAACTATCAAAGCCTTGCCCGTATTAGAAGCGGTGGGGCCACACGTGTTTACGCTCAAGTCTTTGGTGCAATTGGCCGCTCGTTACAGCGGTATCGGCCAAGGCCGTGGGCGGCCTGTGATCGGCTTGCCGCGTTGGATGGGGAAAATTCAGGCCGTGATCTTGGGCTGCTTGCCCGGTGAGCCTGTCATGAGTGTGGACAACCTAGATTCCATGCGCATAGACAACGTCAGCTTGGGTGAACTTCCGGGCTTACAGGCTTTGGGGATTCATGCCGCATCTTTGGTAGCGGTGGCACCCAGCTATTTGTTGCATGACCCAGCAGACCAAGGTTTATTAGCGATTCGCAGGCGTTCCCGCTAAGTCCAAACACTTTTGGATCGCCTCTTGCAGGCGTCCCATATTGACAGGTTTACTGACAAAGTCATTGACCCCGGCGGCAAGTGCCGCGTCGCGGGCATCGTTCATGACGTCGGCGGTGATGGCGATGATGGGAACCTGTGACGCTGTACCCTGCATTGCGCGAATAGCGCGGGTACAAGCTAAACCGTCCATGACAGGCATATGCACATCCATCAACACCAAATCAAATGCTTGGCCCTTCTTTTGGTTTTGAATGGCTTCAAAAGCGAGCTGGCCGTTGTCACAAAACGTTGTTTGGTAGCCCATACGGTCTAGCAAAATCCCCATGAACTTTTGGTTCACCACGTTATCCTCTGCGACCAAAATTCGGACCAGTTGATCGGTGGGTGAATGGTTTGAAATCGTTGCAGTAGCGCGATCGTTTGCGTTTCCTTCTTGTGGCGCGACGCTGGCCTGAAAGCCCAAAGTTAGCGTAAAGCAAGACCCTTTACCCAAAGTACTTTGAACTTCGATATTCCCGCCCATCATCCGCGCTAAGGACTGCGAAATTTCTAAGCCCAGTCCGGTTCCGCCAAATTGGCGGGCGACTCCGCTATCGACTTGGTAAAAGCGTTGAAACAACTGCGAAACCGCGTCAGGAGGCATGCCGATACCTGTGTCCGAGACGCTAAACACCAAGTCGATCGTGCCGTCGGTACGGATGCGATACGTGGCGCTGAAAGAGACCGTTCCTTGCTCTGTGAATTTGATCGCATTGTTGAGCAGGTTAAACACAATTTGCTTGAACCGCGTGGCATCAAACAAGCCCCACGCAGGGATTCCTGCATCGACATGGAAATCAAAATTTAAGACCTTGTCTTTAGCCAGCGGTCGCATGACCGCTTCTATATCTTTTAGCAAGGTAGGTAAGTGCTCTGCTTTCCCTTGGATATTGATTTTCCCAGCCTCAAGCGCAGAAATATCCAAAATGTCGTTCAAGATGTTGAGCAGGTGTTTGGCAGACGTATCGACGGTTTGAACGTAATCGGTTTGTTCTGTATTGAGCCCAGTGGTCTTTAAAAGATGAAGCATGCCCAAAATACTATTGAAGGGCGTACGCAACTCATGGCTCATATTGGCCAAAAATTGACTCTTTCCTCGGTTGGCGCGTTCGGCCAAAATTTGGGTGGCCCGATAGTGCTCTGCGAGTTCTTTGGATGCCTGGTATTCGCGCTCTTGGATTAAATTGCGCAAATACAGCGCGATCGCAGCGCCAGAAAAAAGCAGCATCAATCCCAAAGTAAGCCACGTGATATGGCTGTTTTGTGTCATCAGGTCAGCGCCCTGCTTTTCCAAAAGGTTCCCAGTCGTGCGCTCTGCGGCGTTGCTCAACGCCAAGACATCGGGTGCCAAAGCATTGGCATCTTCAAGCAACTCATCCATCAGTTGCAAACGCGGTGTGTCTGAACTTAATAAAGCCTCTAAGCGAACATGCAGGCTTTCAAGTTGCTGAAAAGTACGAAGGTTTTCGGGGGTGGAAAAAAAGAAGGCTGAGGCGGGAGACTGGCGCATGATCTCGATGCGCGAATGCAAAATATCGTTTTGCAGTGAGAGCGAATCTACAGCGGGGGGGGTGCGGTAATTGAGTTGCCGGTCTAGCGCGTGGCGAAAGCGCAAAAACTCCCGATCAAGCAAGACTGCAGGGGCTGCAATCGAGTCAACCCGCATTTTTTTGCTTTCTTGAAGGGCTTTGCTTTGGTTGATTTCAAACGCCAACAAAGCGGCCATGGCCATAGCCATAGCCGCTGCCATCAAGGCCAACCAAAAGCGCGGTGTTTTCATACGCGCAACCCGGCCAGGGTTATTTGACGGTCAGGGCTTTGAGTTGCCAGATAGAGCGCTCGTAAAAGCGCAAGGCCTGTAACTCAGGTTTGCTGTCGTAGGGGTACACCACAAACAGCGGCCCTTTGGTTTTAACGGGAATCGTTTCGTCGTTGATTTTGTGCGCCAAAATCATGTCGTATTGTTGCGCGTCCGACATGGGAATTTGTACTTTGTAATCGTCAAGCGCGATGGCGCTGATATCAGTCCCTTTGACTTTGGCCAAAGCCAATACATCCCGCAGCAAGGGGCCTGAAAATTTAACGCTGTCGGGATACCACGGCGTTTTGGTCACGAAGGTTTGCTGCGGCAGGGCTTTAAGAGCCGCCATGCTCAAGGTGTGTTTTTTATCTTTCCCGTTAATCGTTAAGACGATTTTGTCGGCGTCGCTTTTTTGCGCATGCGAGAGCGGTAAAAAAAACAACGTGCTGAAGGCCAGCAAAACCGCTATCAAACTACGTTCTATCTTTTTATTCATAGCATTCCCCTTTTGTTTCTAATTAGTTGTCTGACAAACGCAACATCTGCGTTCCTACGTCGTTGCTCAAAAGACCCGATTGGGCATAAATCCCAAGTTTGGCACGGGTGTCCACAATATCCAAATTCCGCATCGTTAGCTGACCGATTCGGTCGGCGGGAGAAAACATCGATTCTCCTTTTTCCATGGTCAAACGTTCCGGGTGATAGGTGAGGTTGGGCGAGCTGGTGTTCAAAATGGAGTAATCATTCCCACGGCGCAGTTGAATCGTTACTTCGCCTGTCACGGCGCGGGCGATCCAGCGCTGTGCCGCTTCTCGCAGCATGATGGCTTGCGGGTCAAACCAGCGCCCTTGGTACAGGAGACGACCTAATTTGCGGCCGTTGTCGCGGTATTGCTCAATCGTGTCTTCGTTGTGAATACCGGTCACCAAACGCTCATACGCCGCAAACAATAAGGCCAGCCCAGGAGCTTCGTAAATTCCGCGGATTTTGGCTTCAATAATGCGGTTCTCGATTTGGTCGCTCATACCCAAACCGTGGCGACCGCCAATGCGGTTGGCTTCCAAAATCAAACTCACCAAGTCCGGGTATTCCACTCCATTGAGGGCAACAGGTCGGCCCTCTTCAAACCGAACCGTCACATCCTCGCGGCGAACTTCAACCTCGTCTTTCCAAAAGGCAACACCCATAATCGGATTGACGATCATCATGCCGCTGCTGAGGTGCTCCAGGTCTTTGGCTTCGTGGGTCGCGCCTAGCATGTTGGAGTCTGTGGAATAGGCCTTTTCAGCCGACATCTTGTAACCAAAGCCCGCTTGGGTCATAAACGCAGACATTTCCGAGCGGCCGCCGAGCTCGTCAATAAACGCTTGGTCAAGCCAAGGTTTGTAAATTTTGAGGGAAGGGTTGGTCAGCAAACCGTAGCGGTAAAAGCGCTCAATGTCATTGCCTTTGAAGGTGCTGCCGTCACCCCAAATGTTGACATCGTCTTCTTTCATGGCGGCGACAAGCATGGTGCCGGTGACTGCGCGGCCAATGGGGGTGGTGTTGAAGTAAGTCACGCCAGCCGTTGAAATGTGGAAAGCGCCACTTTGCAACGCGGCAATCCCTTCGGCGGCGAGTTGGCTGCGGCAGTCAATCAATCGGGCGTTCTCTGCACCGTACTCCATGGCTTTGCGGGGAATCTCGTCGTAATCGGCTTCGTCGGGTTGGCCTAAGTTGGCGGTGTAAGCATAGGGAATAGCCCCTTTGTTGCGCATCCAGTGCAAAGCCGCGCTGGTGTCTAGGCCACCAGAAAATGCGATGCCGACTTTTTGGCCGACAGGAATAGTTTGAAGAATGGTTGACATGACGTTCCGGCAGACGATAAAAAGGGAGGTGAGGGGTTAGCCGTAGTGGCAGATGTAGTGGTAAGCCGAGCTAACCCGTATTTGAAATTGTGTGTTTCCTGGAACTTGGAACTTTTGTCCTGCGCTTGAGGTGAGCCACTCGGTCGATCCAGGCAATTGGTATTCGCAGCTTCCCGCAACGCATTCCATGATCTCGGGCGCAACCGTTCCAAAGACCAAGGTGGCGGGCAAGACGACGCCCACAGACTTTTTACTTCCGTCGGCCATGGTCAGGCTGTGGCTAACGCACTTGCCGTCAAAATAAACGCTGGCTTGGGTGGCAACGGTGACGCCTTCTAATTGGGTGGTGCTCATAAATGGATTTAAATGGTTAAAACTTGCAGGGGTGAATTTTAGGTCAGGAGCGCGGCAAAGCGTTCGGGGCTAAAGCCCACGGTAATTTGGCCTTGGGGCCACACCACGACAGGGCGCTTGATGCAACTGGGATGGGCCAACATGGTTTCGCATGCGCTTTTTGCGTCCGTGACGCCGGCTTGCACCCGGGCATCAAGCTTGCGCCAAGTGGTTCCCTTGCGGTTGAGCAAAGTCTCCCAGCCAACGGCTTGAGCCCAATGGGATACATCGTTTAGCGAAACGCCGTTTTTTTTAAAGTCGTGAAATTGCACTTCTAGTGCGTGGTCGTTAAACCACGTGCGGGTTTTTTTGACGGTGTCACAGTTGGCGATACCAAACACCAGGATGGGGGCGATCTTTGTATTCATACCCCTCATCATGCCATTGGCATGAGGGAGCATCTTCCAAGCTGGGCGACAATAAGGGGCATATGAAAAATTTATCTGAATGGCTTAGCTTTTGCGAGCAATTGCACCCCAAAAACATTGATATGGGGCTCGAGCGTGTGCGCACGGTTGCGCAGCGCATGGGCTTGCAAATGCATTGCTCTGTGATTACCGTGGCTGGTACCAATGGCAAAGGCTCGACCTGCGCCATGTTGGAATCTATTTTGATGCAGGCCGGTTACCGCACGGCGGTGTATTCCTCGCCCCATTTGGTGTATTTTGAGGAGCGTTTGCGCCTGCAAGGGGAAAACGTGCAGGCCCACGCTTTGGCCGCTGGGTTCGAGCGGGTAGAGGCGGCAAGAACGGCCCAGAGCGATGACATTTCGCTTACGTATTTTGAGTTTTCTACCTTGGCTATTTTTGAAGTGATCCGCCAAACGCCTTTGGACGTGGTGATATTAGAGGTCGGTTTAGGCGGGCGCTTAGACGCGGTCAACATCATCGACCCAGACTGCGCCATCATCACCAGCATTGACCTCGACCACATGGAGCTTTTGGGCAATAACCGCGAAACCATCGGCTTTGAGAAAGCGGGAATCATGCGCAGCGGCCGCCCTGTGATCGTTAGCGATCCGCTGCCACCCCAAAGCGTTTTAGACCATGCTGGAAAAATCGGCGCAGACCTTTGGCAGGTAGGTAAAGACTTTAATGTGTCGGGCGATCCGCAGCAATGGAATTGGGCTGGGCGCGGGCGGCGCTACAGCGGCTTGGCCTATCCCGCGCTGCGCGGGGCAAACCAGCTGGTGAATGCGTCGGGTGTTTTAGCGGCCTTGACGGCGATGCGAGAAAGTTTGCCAGTCACAGCCCAAGCCATTCGCAACGGTTTTGCTTTTGTGGAATTTACCGGCCGGTTTCAGATCATTGCCGGTCAGCCCAATTTGGTTTTGGACGTTGCGCACAACCCGCATTCGGTCGCTGCCTTGGCTGCCAACCTCGATGCCATGGGCTATTTCCCAACCACCCACGCCGTGTTTGGAGCGATGGCGGATAAAGATTTGGCGCCGATGCTTTCACGCATCAATCCGCTCATTGACCGTTGGTATTTCACCGATTTACCCACAGCCCGTGCGGCCAGCGCTTTACAGCTTCAAACGCAATGGCAGGCCCAAAATACCCGTAAAGATGCGCAATCGGCGGTTTTTTCTGACCCGTCTGCCGCCTTAACAGCCGCTGCCTCCGCGGCTGACCCCGCTGATAGAATCGTCGTCTTCGGATCCTTCTACACCGTAGGCGGTGTTTTGCAGCAAGGCCTTCCCAAACTGCACG
Organism: Comamonadaceae bacterium; assembly: GCA_037133455.1. GTDB lineage: Bacteria > Pseudomonadota > Gammaproteobacteria > Burkholderiales > Burkholderiaceae_C > Allorhodoferax. The sequence goes on from JBAXOC010000010.1 coordinate 10,321, forward strand.
GCGCGCACCTGAGCTCTTGAGTTACCTTTCTATGCCCTTTTTTACATTTCGCAAGAATGGCGCCGAGCAGCAAGCGCCCAGCATAGCCCCTGAAAGCCACGATGTGCTTCGTAAACGTGCACGCCATCGCCTGATTGGCACGGCAACGCTTGTCCTGGTGGGTGTCATTGGCTTTCCGCTCTTGTTTGATACGCAGCCTCGCCCCATCGCGGTAGATATTCCGATTGAAATTCCCGACAAAGCCAAGGTTGAACCCCTTGCGCCTGTTGCCCCTGTTGTGGCTGCGGCTTCAGAAGCGCCAACAGCAAAGCCTGCGATTGAAGAACAAGCGCCTGCGGTTGTAGCCCCCCCTATAGAACCGGTTGCCCGCGAAACGCCGCTGGCCTCACCTTCCGCCAAGCCAGCCGAAAAAGCGGCGGTCAAAGTGGAAGCGAAACCGGAGCCAACGCCCGCAAAGACCAATGACGCAGCCCGCGCGCAAAGCCTTTTAGAAGGCAAACCGGCAGAAACCCCCGCGGCTGATGCAACCCGTTACACCGTTCAAATTGGTGCATTTGCTGATGTTTTAAAAGCCCGAGAAGCGCGTGCAAAGCTTGAAAAAGCCGGCATCAAAACCTATACCCAAGTCGTCACTGGGTCTGAAGGGCGGCGAATTCGTGTGCGGGTGGGGCCGGTGCAAGGCAAAGAAGCAGCCAACAAAATGGCTGAAAAAATTCGAAAGCTAGACCTGCCTGCGGCCGTACTCGAACTTTAAGCTAGACGGCGCACATGCCATATTTGGACTGGGTCTTTTTGGGTTTATTGGCCGCATCTACGCTCTTAGGTGTTTGGCGGGGTTTGATTTACGAAGTGCTTTCCTTGGCAACTTGGGCTGCGGCGTTTTATTTAGCCCAATGGTTTGCGCCCATGGTGGCGCAGTGGCTGCCGTGGAGTGGTTTAAGTGAGGCGGTCCGTTACGCCAGCGGTTTTGTGCTTGCCTTTGTGGCTTGCATCTTCGCTGGAAGCTTGCTTGCGTTCTTAATGAAAAAACTGATTTCAGTTGTCGGTTTAAGCCCGGCAGACCGTGGCCTAGGCGCTTTGTTTGGCGCAACCCGTGGGCTGGTTTTGCTTTTGGCCATCACGGTGGTTGTGGGAATGACGCCGATGCGGATGAGTGCTTGGTGGCAAGAAGCCACTGGGCCTGCGTTAACTGGGGTGGTATTGAAAGGTTTGCAGCCTTTGTTGCCCCAAGAATTTGCAAAATATTTACCCTGAGCGAGTGCAATAACCATGTGTGGAATCGTCGGCGTTGTAAGCAACGCACCTGTTAACCAGCTCATCTATGACGCCTTGTTGCTTTTGCAACACCGTGGCCAAGATGCAGCTGGCATCGTGACCCAGCAAGAACGCAAGTTCTTTATGCACAAAGCCAAGGGCATGGTGAAAGACGTATTTCGGACTCGAAATATGCGCACCTTGCTGGGCAACTGTGGCCTAGGCCAAGTGCGTTACCCCACCGCAGGCAACGCGTTCAGCGAAGAGGAGGCCCAGCCCTTTTACGTGAATGCGCCTTTTGGAATTGTGCTGGTGCACAACGGAAATTTGACCAACGCGCACGCCCTCAAGCGGGAGTTGTTCACGGTAGACCATCGCCACATTAACACCGAGAGCGACTCGGAAGTGTTGCTCAACGTCTTAGCCCATGAAGTGGAGCGCACTACGCGCGGAATGCCCTTAAAACCAGAGCATCTTTTTGAAGCGGTTCGCAATGTGCATCTGCGCGTGAAAGGCTCCTACGCAGTGATTGCGTTGATTGCCGGTCACGGTGTTCTCGCCTTTCGTGACCCCCATGGCATTCGGCCTTTGTGCATGGGCCGCAGTGCTGGCAATGTGGTTCTTGCCAGTGAGTCGGTGGCGCTTGAAGGAACGATGCACCAGTTTGAGCGCGACATCGACCCGGGTGAAGCGGTTTTTATTGATCTTGAAGGCAACGTACAAGCGAAGCAATGCGCCGAGTCGCCGAAACTCAACCCCTGTATTTTTGAGTTCGTTTATTTGGCGCGGCCCGACTCGGTGATGGATGGCATCTCGGTCTACCAAGCCCGCCTGAATTTGGGTGAAACTTTGGCCAAGCGGGTGATATCCACCGTTCCTCCAAGCGACATTGATGTGGTGATTCCGATTCCAGAATCGAGCCGCCCCAGTGCGGCGCAGTTGGCACAACTTTTGGGCTTGCCGTACCGCGAAGGTTTTGTGAAAAACCGATACGTTGGGCGCACCTTCATCATGCCGGGCCAAGAGGTGCGAAAAAAATCAGTACGCCAAAAACTCAATGCCATTGCCAGCGAGTTCAAAGGTCGCAACGTGTTGTTGGTGGATGACTCCATTGTGCGCGGGACCACGAGCCGTGAGATTGTTCAGATGGCCCGTGATGCGGGTGCTAAAAAAGTGTATCTGGCCAGTGCCGCGCCGCCTGTACGTTTTCCCAATGTGTATGGCATTGACATGCCTACGAGCAGTGAACTGGTTGCCCATGACCGCAATGTCGAAGAGATTCGCGCCATCATCGGCTGTGACGCCTTGATTTACCAAGACGTTGAGGGCATGAAAAAAGCGGTGGGCTCTCTCAATGCTGCGATTGCTGATTTTGATGCGTCATGTTTTGACGGCGTTTACGTGACAGGCGATATCACCGGCGATGACATCAAGCGCTTACGAGAAACCCGCGGCGGATCGCAAGAAGAGCAGGAAGATGCGTCGCGTCTAGCGCTTCCCAATTTTGTTGAATGACTTTTATGACTGCTAAAAAACTTCCTCCCGGTCTGCATTTGGATACCTTGGCCGTACGCGCAGGGATTGAGCCTAGCCAGTACGGAGAGAACTCGGAAACGATGTACCTCACCAGCAGCTTTGTCCAACCCGATGCCGCCACCGCAGCCCGCCGCTTTGCTCAAGAAGAAGAAGGCTATGTGTATACCCGCGTTGGCAATCCGACAGTGACGAGCATGGAGTTGCGCCTGGCTGCGCTAGAGGGAACTGAGGCGGCTATTGCGACGTCAAGCGGCATGGCGGCTATTTTGTTGTTGGGGATGGGCTTGTTGCGAGCGGGCGACCATGTGGTGTGTTCGCAGTCGGTATTTGGTTCTACGGTGCGTTTGTTTTCTGGTGAGTTTGCCAAGTTTGGTATTGAGACCACTTACGTGTCACAAACTGATGTATCCGCTTGGGCGGCGGCTATTCGGCCTAACACCAAACTCCTGTTTGCAGAAACACCGACCAATCCCTTAACCGATGTCTGCGATATTCAAGCCTTGGCTGATCTGGCCCACCGATCCGGTGCAAAGTTAGCGGTGGACAATTGCTTCTGCAGCCCTGCGCTGCAACAACCCACGCGCTTTGGCGCTGACTACATTACCCATTCAGGAACCAAATATTTAGACGGCCAAGGGCGGGTGGTTGCGGGTGCGCTTTGCTGCACCCAAAAAGAAGTGGACGACATCTTTTTACCCATCACCCGAACCGCTGGAATGGTCTTGTCGCCATTCAACGCCTGGGTGGTTCTTAAGGGCATGGAGACGCTGTCGATTCGTATGAAGGCGCAGTGCGCAAGCGCCTTAGAACTCGCCACATGGTTGCAAGACCAGCCTCAAGTTGCCCGTGTTTTTTACCCGGGTTTACCTAGCCACCCGCAGCACGCTTTGGCCATGCGCCAACAGTCGGGTTTGGGTGGGCCGGTGGTGTCTTTTGAGGTTCAACATACCGACGCCGTATCAGGCCGCGCGAATGCGTTTCACGTGATTGATAGCACCCAAGTGTGCTCCATCACCACTAACTTAGGCGACACGAAAACCACAATCTGCCACCCCGCAAGCACATCCCACGCTCGGATTACCGAAGCCCAACGGAGCGCTGCAGGCATTGGCCAAGGACTCATTCGCGTCGCGGTAGGACTTGAAAACATCGAAGATTTAAAAGCCGACATCGCTCGGGGTTTGGATAGTTTGAAAGCAAGCGCATGACCAAAACACGGACCCGGTTTGCGCCTTCGCCAACCGGCTTTATTCACCTCGGAAATATTCGCTCTGCGCTTTACCCTTGGGCCTTTGCCCGCGCTACGGGGGGTGACTTTATTCTGCGAATAGAAGATACCGACCAAGAGCGATCGACCCAAGCTGCAGTCGATGTGATTATTGAAGGCATGCGTTGGTTGGGTTTAGACCACGACGAGGGGCCGTTTTATCAAATGCAGCGAATCGATCGCTACAAAGAAGTTCTCCTTGAGCTTCAGGCAGCTGGCTGGGTGTATCCGTGTTACATGAGTGTGGAGGCTTTAGATGCCTTACGTGAAACACAAATGGCGAATAAGGAAAAGCCACGCTATGACGGAACATGGCGACCTGAGCCGGGAAAGACATTGCCTCCTATTCCGAGTGGAGTCCAGCCTGTTTTGCGTTTTAAAAACCCGCAGGAAGGCTCCGTCATCTGGGATGACAAAGTTAAAGGGCGCATTGAAATTAGCAATGACGAGCTTGACGATTTGGTGATTGCGCGACCCGCCCAAACGGGTGAGTTGATTGGTACGCCCACCTACAATTTTTGCGTGGTGGTTGATGACATTGATATGGACATTACCCACGTTATTCGTGGCGATGACCATGTCAACAACACCCCGCGTCAAATCAATATTTTTCACGCCCTCGGAAAAACGCCGCCGGTGTATGCCCATTTACCTACCGTGCTTAACGCCCAAGGCGAAAAAATGAGCAAGCGCAATGGCGCGAAAGCCGTAACCCAGTATGCGCTTGAGGGCTATTTGCCGGAGGCCATGGTGAATTACCTCGCTCGCTTGGGTTGGAGCCACGGCGATGATGAAATTTTTAGTCGTGCGCAGTTTGTGGAGTGGTTTAACTTAGACCATTTAGGGCGCAGCGCCGCGCAATTTGACGAAGCCAAATTGCGATGGGTCAATGCGCAACACCTGAAAGCCATGTCGGGGGAGGAAATCGCTCCCTTGGTACAAGCCCACCTGGCGCAGCTTGGCATCACTTCGAATGACAAGTTAGCCCGCTTGTGTGACCTGTTGAAAGACCGCTGTGACACGACCGTTGCGCTGACGGAGTGGGTTGCCCGTTTTTATACTGATGTTCATCCCGATCCCGCAGAGATTGCGCAACACGTGACGGCTGAGGTTAAGCCCGCCATTGCGTTGTTGATCCAGCAGCTATCGCAGTGCGTATGGGAAAAACCCAGTATTGCTGCGGCGATCAAAGAGGTACTTACCCAATGCGCACTCAAAATGCCTCAGCTTGCAATGCCTGTTCGTGTTTTGGTGATGGGCACTGCCCAAACCCCATCCTTGGACGCCGTGTTGGAGCTTTGCGATAGAGAAAAAGTTCTAGCGCGCCTTGCCAAAGGCTGATTTTCAAGGCTATAATTTGAGGCTTAGAAATTGAAAGTGCTGCTTGCAGTCCTTTGCGGTTTGGGGGTATAGCTCAGCTGGGAGAGCGCTTGCATGGCATGCAAGAGGTCAGCGGTTCGATCCCGCTTACCTCCACCAAAGTTTTCGAGAGCGGATTAGTCCAAGGTTTTGACCCCATCGTCTAGAGGCCTAGGACATCACCCTTT
>JBAXOC010000011.1:0-15120 GCA_037133455.1 Comamonadaceae bacterium
AAAAGCGATCGCTGATTCCCCCCAGCCACGCTTGAAACTGTTTTTGTCGTTGCTTGTCTTGCCACAACGGCGCTTGCTCCATCGTGGCAGGGTCAGGGTTAGGGGAGTCAGAGTCTGGCAGTGGCATGGCTAAGAGGTAACGAAAGGGGTGAAAAGAGGGGCCGGGGTCATGGATAATCCATTTTCTATCTTTTTGTGATCAATCCCGCCCATTCATGTCTTATTTAGTGCCTGGCTTCTCTGCGCAGGGGTCTTGTCGAAGTCTGCTTATGTGCGCTGGAATGGTGCTTTGGCTGGGTATGGCTAACTGTAGTTTGGCCCAAACCGTTACAGACTCGCCGCTGCGTCTTAAGCCTACCGCCCGCCTTGAAGAAGATATCAACAAAGAACAAACGAAATCTGCACCTGTTTTTGTTCAGGCCGATTCGCTCAGCGGAAGTAGCGATTTAGAAACGATTGCCGAAGGCGATGCCGTGCTTCGTAAGCCTGGGATGGTCGTTAAGGGTGACCGGTTGGAGTACGAGCACGCGACCGACATGGCCCGTGCCAAGGGCAATGTGCTTGTTAACCGTGACGGCAATCGTTACGAAGGCCCTTATATGGAGGTGGAGCTGGATGCCTTCAAAGGTTTTTTCACCGAACCTCGCTACCAATTTTTACAAAACGACGCCCACGGCCAAGCCAAACGCGCTGATTTTATTGACAGCACCCACCTGAGCGTTCACCAAGCGACCTACACGACATGCAGACGTAAACCCGGCCCCGACTGGCTCCCTGATTGGATTCTCAAAGCAGCCCGCATTGATTTTGACAATGACGAAGACATTGGCGTCGCCCAAAGCGCGTTTTTGTATTTCAAAGGAGTTCCAGTTCTAGGCGTCTTGCCGATCAGTTTTCCGCTTTCGAGCAAACGCAAATCTGGGTTTTTGCCGCCCACGGTTGCCTTTGACACAGCCAACGGCACCGAAGTAACGACCCCCTATTACTTTGACATTGCGCCCAACCGCGATGCCACCCTCACCCCGGTCTATATGACTGCCCGCGGTGTCAATGTGGGTGGTGAATTTCGATACCTTGAGCCCAGTTACGCAGGTACTGCCCGCATGAGCTACATGCCAGCGGACAAGCTGCGAAACTTAGATCGTTGGAGTGGGTCCTTGGTTCACAACGGCGCCATGAGCACCCCCATTGGAGGGGTTGGTGTCGCCCTGAACATCAGTCGTGTCAGTGATGATAACTATTGGCGGGACTTCCCCAATGCCACTCTAGCGCCAGGCGCCTCGCCACGCTTGCTGCCAGCCGATGTGACGGCCTCTTGGGGTAGAGGCTATTTTTCATCGAGTGTCAAAGTTTTGAAATGGCAAACCCTGCAAGACATCAGCGCGCCGATTACGCCACCCTACGACCGCGTACCGCAGATGACTGGTCGCTACGCCCGCTACAACACGGCAGGGTTTGATTGGTCGATCGACGGTGACTTTACGCAGTTTGAATCTCTGAGCAAGTTAACAAACCAGCCCAACGCACAGCGAATTTTTGGCTTAGCCCAAGTCAGCTACCCGTTTATTCGTCCGGCCGGTTTTATCACTCCCAAACTCCAGCTGCACACCCGAGGTTATCAATACGATGCGATTTACAACGGCAGCCAAACGGCGGCAAGTACGGTGCCAACGTTCAGTCTAGACAGTGGTTTGGTATTTGAGCGCGAAACTACGCTGGGAGGAAGAGGCTTGCTGCAAACGCTGGAGCCGCGGGCCTTTTACGTCAACACACCTTACGTCAACCAAAGTCTTCTTCCCTTTTATGACACCGGCTTAAACGACTTTAATTTTGCGACGATCTTTACCGAAAATGCCTACGTGGGCAATGACAGAATTTCGGATAACAATTTGCTCACGCTTGGACTGACGACACGCTACTTAGACGCCGACTCAGGCGCACAACTCGCCCGGTTTGGAGTCGCACAAAGGCTGCGCTTTGCCGACCAACTGGTTACTGGCGCTTTGGCAGGTTTTAGCGATGTGCTTTTAAGTGCCGGCGTAAATGTCAATGAGCGCTGGATGCTGGACTCAATGCTGCAGTACAACGGCAAAACCGATGAGTTAGGTAGGGCCGTGGTGGGTGCACGCTACAGCCCAGGTAACTACCGTGTTTTCAATATGGCTTACCGCTTTCAACGCAATTTGAGCGAACAAGTCGAGGCCAGTGGCCAGTGGCCGCTGAACGATCTTTGGGGCGACAGAGGACGGGGCTTAGGTATCGGACAAGGCGAGGGTGAAGGGCGCTACTATGCTGTTGGGCGAGTCAATTACAGCCTCACAGAGGGTCGCCTCATCAATACCGTTTTGGGCCTCGAGTACGATGCAGGCTGTTGGTTGGGTCGCGTGGTCTTAGACCGCGTCCAAACCAGTGTGAGCACATCAACTTCCAGTGTGATGTTTCAGTTAGAGTTTGTGGGATTCACCCGTTTAGGACTCAGCCCACAAAAATCCTTAACGACTAATATTTCACGCTACCAAAACCTGCGTGATACCGGCAGCACTGTCAGCCGTTTCAGTAATTACGATTGAACACCATGAAATTGCATTCTTGGGCCATCGCCCTCCTTCTTTTTTCCAACGTCCTTGGCCACGCACAAACCACGCAGTCAGCTGACTTTATTGTGGCTTTGGTGAACTCTGAGCCAATTACCCACGCTGAATTAACGCTTCAGATCCAGCAAGTCACCGAACAACGGGCGCAACAACGCCTAGCCCTGCCTTCGCCTTCTGAACTTCGAAGCGCGGTGCTTGAGCGCATGATCAGTGAACGCGCTCAACTGCAGCTTGCGCGAGAAACAGGGATACGGATTGACGCTGCCGCCATAGACCAAGCCGAGCGCAATGTGGCAGCGCAAAATCAAATGGATGTAAGTCAGCTTCACAAAAGCTTGCAAGCCAAAGGCTCCACTGTTACCGCTTTTAGAGATCAATTGCGTGACCAATTGATGGTCACCCGTTTGCACGAGCGAGAGGTTGATAGCCGCTTACGTATCAGCGATACCGAAGTCGACCGTGCATTGGCTGATCGCCAAGCAACAAACACCGACCCTTTGGCACAAGACATCAACCTCGCACAGCTTTTAATCGCGCTGCCTGAAAAACCAACCCCAGCCCAAATCACCCTTGCCCAAACCCAAGCCCAACAATTGCGTGCCCGCGTGCTTGCCGGTGAAAAGTTCGAGGCCTTAGTCCAAGAATTTTCTGCCTCAGAACGAAAAAATGGTGGGCAATTGGGTCTTCGCCGCGCCGACCGGTATCCTGCGAGTTTTGTGACGGCAACCCAAGCACTAGGCGTTGGTGCAGTATCGGAATTGGTGAGGTCGGATGCGGGCTTTCACCTGCTCAAGGTCATTGACCGCCGCGCTGGCGCTTTGGTTGAAACCATCGTGCAAACCCATGCACGGCATATTTTGTTGCGCACCACCGAGAATTTGACTGCGAATCAAGCCAGTGCACGTTTGGCGGAAGTACGCCAACGCATCATGTCGGGAGCCACTTCTTTTGAAGCGGCTGCCCGCGATGTGTCCCAAGATGGGAGCGCAGCCCAAGGTGGCGATCTGGGCTGGTCTGTTCCAGGTATGTTTGTCCCTGAGTTCGACGCGGTTTTAGACCGCCTGAAAGACCGCGAAATCAGCCAGCCCGCCGTTTCTCGCTTTGGTGTACATCTGATTCAGTTGATTGAACGCAGGCGCGTTGAGCTCAGTTTGGCGCAGCAGCGCGAGCAGATGCGCAGCACTTTAAAAGCCTCCCGAGCAGAAGAAGCTTACGCAACCTGGGCCCGTGATGTACGCGCCCGCGCCTTTGTGGAAATTCGCGAGCCTTAACCCCACTGGCACCGTCCTGTTTGCATGCAACACATCGCACGAAAGCGCTTCGGACAACATTTTTTATCTGACGGCGGCATCATTGACGCTATCGTGAGCGCTATCGCTCCATTGCCGGGTCAGCACATGGTTGAAATCGGCCCCGGCTTGGCTGCTTTGACGCAGCCTTTGGTGGAGCGTCTCGGTGCACTTACCGTGATTGAGCTCGACCGCGACTTAGCCAAGCGTCTGCGCGAACATCCCCAACTGCGCGTCATTGAGTCTGATGTTCTTAAGGTAGATTTTTTGCAGATCGCCCACGGTCGAACGGAGAGTCCCAGTTTTGCCGATAGTGCGCCTGCGAAATTGCGAGTGGTCGGCAACTTGCCGTACAACATCTCCACGCCGATTTTGTTTCACTTGTTGCAGTATGTGGACTGCATTGAAGACCAGCACTTTATGCTGCAAAAAGAAGTGATTGATCGCATGGTGGCCGCTCCCGATACTTCTGATTTCAGCCGCTTGAGCGTCATGCTTCAGTGGCGTTACGCCATGGAAGATGTTTTATTTGTTCCTCCAGAGAGTTTTGATCCGCCGCCACGGGTGGACAGTGCGGTCGTTCGCATGGTGCCTTTGGCTGAACCACCTTCCATTGATATCAATCTCTTTAGCGAAATGGTGCAAGTCGCTTTTAGCCAGCGCCGAAAATTAATTCGTCACTCCCTGGGCCGTTGGTTAGACACCAAAAACTTCAGCGGGTCTTTTGATCTGCAGCGCCGGGCACAAGAAATTCCTGTTGCGGAGTTTGTTGATTTGGTCAAACAACTCACAGAGCACCCCGCAGTTGCGCATTGAAGGCCCCCCTTCTTCACCATAAAAAAACCCGCTTTCGCGGGTTTTTCTTTTCACCTCGGCTCCTGCCTTAGAACTTCAAGCGGCTGCTAGCCAGTATCCTGAATTAAAAGGGCTGCTCATTCGCAACGCCAAAGGTGAAATGTCCAACAGGAGGTCGGTCGGCATTTTTTCGCCGCCTTCTGCCATGTCGATACCAACGTCCGCTGTCGCGTCGCTGTTTGCCTCGTTCGCCCGTTCTGCTTGGCTGGTGTGTGCAGAACGGGCTACAGAAAAGAATAGAAGCACCTAAACGGTATTTTTCTATCTCCCCAGTAGTCAGCGGTATCTCTAAAGATGTCCAAGAGCTGCTCACGCGCCTCTTTGTCAAACTTGAGGTTGGCAGGAATGTGCTCCAACACGGCAATAAAACCGGGCTGTGGGCCTGACTTATGCACAGGGTCAGTCATACTGTCATACAAAGAATCGAAGTTTTTCCCTGACGTTGTGGCCAGCGTGAACTGTTGGCCGATCAGATCAAGCACATCTTGCTTGGTCTGGGCGTTGGCCAGATTCGCGTACAAAAAGTGGTGCCCCAAACCTTGGGCAGCTTCTTGCAAGTCCGACACGCGAAACGCGCGGATTGATTGAACGATGTTCGTTCTTACGGTTCGAAGTGGCATGTCCATCCCCGATTCACTTTCTTAAATTTAAGTCCAAATCTTCTAGATTTCGCGAGAATCGCTCAAATCAAGCTTTGTATTCTCGTTGAACTGACTTAAAAAAGCAATAGATAACTAGGGTTTGCCCTTAAGGAATGAACTGGTAACGCCCCAAAATGGGGCGTTTTTCTTTATTGAGGGCTAGCTTCGGCTGGGGTGAGGACATCGGGTTTTGGCTTGCGTATTCCATTTATCCCCAAGATATCCACAAAAAACTCAGGTGCTCCCGCTTTGGCTGCCTCATCCATGTGCCCAATCAAGGTGGCGAAATGGACCTCTTTTGCGTCCGCTTGTGTCAAGCCAAAACGACAGGCGAAATCCCAATAATCCACGCCCTCAGGCAGGCTGGCCCGGCGCTGCCTTGCCACATATTTACGCACTTCATGTTTGCTGGCTTCTAATTGTCGATCTCGGTTGCGACCCTCGACTTCGAGTTTAAAAATTTTCTTCACGGCTGCCTTTGTTAATTGCCTGATTATGCGGCTCGCCGCGAGGTGCTGCGGGGTGTTTTAGCGGTGGGCGTTCGCGTCAGCCACCGTCAAGGCCGTCATATTCACAATCCGGCGAACCGTTGTGCTTGCGGTGAGAACGTGCACAGGCTTAGCCGCGCCGAGCAAAACCGGTCCGATCGCGATGTTGCCGCCGGCTGCGGTTTTGAGCAAGTTGTAAGCGATATTGGCCGCATCGATATTGGGTAACACCAACAAGTTGGCATCCCCGTGCAAGCTAGTACGGGGCATGAGCGCCTTGCGGGCCTCGCCATCGAGGGCGATGTCGCCATGCATCTCGCCATCAACCTCAAGCCAAGGGGCTTTTGTTTGCAAAATAGCCAGGGTGTCTCGCATTTTGATGGCGCTGGGTTCGTTGCTGCTTCCAAAGTTGGAATGGCTAAGTAAAGCGGCTTTGGGTTTGAAACCAAAGCGTTGCATTTCTTGTGCCGCCATGACGGTAATTTCTGCCAATTCTTGGGCTGTGGGGTCGTAGTTGACATGGGTATCGACCAAAAATATTTGGCGTCCTGGCAACATCAAACCGTTCATACAGGCGTAAATTTGCACGTCTTGCTCGGGCGCGTTACGCTTACCAATGACTTGGTCAATGTAGTGCAGGTGCAACGCAGTGGTACCCCATGTTCCACAAATCAAACCATCTACATCACCCTTGTTAAGCAGCATGGCTCCAATTAGCGTGAGCCGGCGGCGCATCTCAATTTTGGCGGCTTGGACCGTTACGCCTTTTCGCTCCGTCATGCGGTGATAGGTTTGCCAAAAATCACGGTAACGGTGGTCTTGCTCCACGTTGACCACCGCGTAGTCTTGGCCTTCGCGCAAACGCAATCCGAATTTTTCAATTCGCTCAGCGATGACCGCAGGTCGACCGATAAGGGTTGGAATAGCCAGTCGCTCATCAACCACAATTTGGGCGGCTCGCAAGACGCGCTCGTCTTCACCTTCAGCATAGGCAACGCGCTTTTTAAGCGCATTTTTAGCCGCTGTAAAGATCGGCCTCATAGTGGTGCCAGACGCGTAAACAAAGCTTTGCAGCTGCTCACGGTAAGCATCTAAATCTGCAATGGGGCGCAGCGCCACACCACTGTCAGCTGCCGCTTTGGCTACTGCGGGTGCGATCTTCATCATCAAGCGCGGATCGAAAGGCTTGGGGATCAGGTACTCAGGGCCAAATGCAAGTTGCTCACCCACGTAGGCTGCTGCGACCACATCACTTTGCTCGGCCTGGGCGAGTTCTGCAATGGCATGAACCGCTGCTATTTCCATCTCCACCGTAATGGTCGAGGCACCTGCATCCAACGCACCGCGAAAAATATACGGAAAACACAAGACGTTGTTCACTTGGTTGTGGAAATCACTGCGCCCGGTGGCCATGATCGCGTCATCGCGCACGGCTTTGACTTCGTCGGGCAGAATTTCTGGCGTCGGATTGGCCAGTGCAAAAATCAAAGGCTTGGCCGCCATGCTTTTGACCATATCGGCTTTGAGCACACCGCCTGCCGAAAGGCCCAAAAACACATCGGCACCCGCAATGATTTCGCGCAGTGTGCGGGCGTCGGTTTTTTGAGCAAAGAAAATTTTGTCTTCGTCCATCAACTCGGTGCGGCCTTCGTAGACCACGCCTGCGAGATCGGTGACGTAAATGTTTTCTCGCGGGATACCCAGTTTGACCAACAGACCTAAGCAAGCCAGCGCCGCAGCGCCTGCGCCTGATGTCACTAACTTGATTTTTTTAGGATCTTTTCCGACCACTTTCAGGCCGTTCAAAATAGCGGCCCCCACCACGATGGCCGTTCCGTGTTGATCGTCATGAAACACGGGAATCTTCATGCGCTCGCGCAGTTTGCGTTCCACATAAAAACAATCGGGTGCTTTGATGTCTTCTAGGTTAATACCGCCAAAGGTTGGCTCTAAGGACGCGATGATGTCCACCAGCTTGTCCAGGTCATGCTTTTCATTGATCTCAATATCAAACACATCGATGCCTGCAAACTTTTTGAATAAGACCGCTTTACCCTCCATGACCGGCTTGGCCGCCAAGGGGCCAATGTCACCCAAGCCCAAGACGGCTGTGCCATTGGTAATGACGGCAACCAAATTTCCGCGGCTGGTGTATTTGAATGCGTTGTTTGGATCTTTGACGATTTCTTCACAGGGTGCAGCAACACCCGGCGAATAAGCCAGCGCTAAATCATGCTGATTGAGCAACTGCTTAGTTGGTGTGACGGAGATTTTTCCAGGTGTAGGAAATTGGTGGTATTCCAACGCCGCAAGTCTCAGCTGCTCTTTTTTTTCTTGAGCGTTGTGGCTCGATTGTTCGAGAGGAGTGGGTTTGCTTGCGTCTTGGGCCATCGTGCGTCCTTATAGCGCTACCAATTCTGAGCAAAACTAGCTGTGAATCGGTACGCTGTGATTGACTTTTCATTGTAGACCGCAGGCTCATGCAAGAAACGCATGGCGACATACCGCTTTGCAAACAACAGTTTTAACCTGTTTGCGTATTATTCATACAAGCGGCTGTTTTACAAAGCCACCATTACAGAACGACTTCCTTGCTTAATTCCATGCGTCTGCTCGTCTGCTTACCGGTGAGCACAAAACCGCGGGCGTGGCCTTGGTCATCTACAAAACGCCATGCCCCGCCCAAGGCACCATCCAAGTCTGGCTCTGGCTTCCATTGGCCCACGACATTGGGCGGTGGAGATACCAAAACAATGGGCAATGCGGGCGTCTTCACGGAGACCGGCATCACTGGGAAAACAACCGGCGAGTCAGTGCCATGCAACGTAGCTGCCAATGCTCTGGCTGCATTCATTATCGGCATGACGTACGGCAGAGTCCTTGATTGCGCACTGGCGTATTGGGCGCAATCGCCCAAAGCGTAAACGTTCTTCGCGCTGGTTTGCAGGGTGTTCGAAACGACAATGCCCCTTTCACACACCAGTCCAGAATGTTGGGCCAAGCCTGTTTCAGCCCGCAAACCGATGGCGCTGAGCACCAAGTCAGCATTGAGCAACTCGCCATTAGCCAAGTGCGCTTGCATGCGGCCTTCGCGGTGCATTAGCGATTGCAGCGTGGTGCCGAAATGCCAAACCACACCCAAGCCCTGCAAAGCATCACGTAACTGCGCGCTGGCTTGGCTTGGGAGCATCGCCGCTAACGCCGTTGTTGCTGGATCCACCACGTGCACGGTATAGCCCCCTTGGACTAAATCGTTTGCGAACTCGCAACCAATCAAGCCTGCGCCTAATACCAGAACGTTTTTTGGAGCTGAGCCTAACTTTGCGTGAAATTTTGCAAAATCTGCGAGATGGTTGACTGAAAGCACTTGGTCAGCCGCATCGCCTTCTATCGGCACACGAATAGGATGGGCGCCATTTGCCAAGACCAAGTGGCCATAAGCCAGCGTTTGCTTTTCCGTCCCCTTTTGAGTGGTCAGCTTTTGCGCTTGGGTGTCTATCCCAAGGACTTGGGTCTGCGCGTGCAGTTCCACCTGCAGCGTTTCGGCCATTTTTTGGGCGGGTGTCGTTACCAGCTGCTCGGGGGTTCGCTTTTGGGCGTAGGCATTGGAAAGCGTCGGCTTGGCGTAAAAGTCGCCGCTATCTGATGTCACCATCACGATGGATCGTGTGGCGTCTAATTTTCGAAATTCACGCGCTACCGTCCAACCCGCAAGACCCGCGCCCACAATGACCAGAGGATGAGAGGTAGCGGTCATGTTCAGATTTCCACGATTTCAAAATCGGCTTTAGCCACTCCGCAGTCCGGGCAGGCCCAGCTTTCAGGAACAGCACTCCACAGGGTGCCCGCTGCAATACCCTCTTCAGGTCGGCCAGCAGTCTCGTCATACACAAATCCACACACGATACAAATATACGTTTTCATTTTTCAGTCTTTCAAAATTTAGTGGGCCAACACGGTATCCAATACCGATTGGTAATGCTTGGCGTGGCGCTCTTCGACTTTGGCCAAGGCCGCAAATCGCTTTTGGGCTTTTTCAAGCGTCGCTCGGAACTGCGCAGCGTGCACTTTGGACTCTTCGATTTGTTCATCGATTTCAGCCACCGCGGCTGCATTGCCTTCTTGTTCTGCTGTTTTGCGAAAGCCTGGATACATCTCGGTGTACTCATAAGTTTCCCCATCAATAGCTATTTGTAGTGCCTTGGCCGGCGTCATCGTCGCCTTGGGGTACAGCAAGTCCAGGTGGCCAAAGGCATGCATTACTTCTTGGTTGGCCGTTTCTTCAAAGGTACGCGCCGTTAACTCATCGCCCATTTCGCGGGCTATTTTTGCAAAGTAGCGGTATTTAATATGCGCCATTGACTCGCCTGCAAAAGCAGACTCGAGATTGGCAAGGGTTTTGATTTCGGGGCGTTGTGCGTGTTGCATGGTCAGATTCCTTAAGATTTACACAGTGCCAACAGAAGGTTTTCTATCGGCATGGCGTGAATCATAGGATTAATCTATTGAATTAGCCAATTGATAATGGCTAATTGATTGATAGTGGCTATCGGCAAGCTTTTCTAAGCCCGCATTAAAGCTTCAATTGCGTCGACCTCTACGGGAACACCACGGCTAATAAGTTCGCAACCGGTCTCGGTAACGATCGCATCGTCTTCAATGCGAATGCCAATATTGTGGAACTGTTCAGGAACACCAGGAGCGGGACGAACGTAAATACCTGGCTCTATGGTCAACACCATCCCTGAGCGCAACACGCGCGCGGGGCGACTGACGATGGTCTCGCCGGTCAGTGCGTCCAAACGCGATGACGACTTACCAATTTCACTGGGCTCGGTATAGGCACCACAGTCATGCACATCCATGCCCAACCAATGGCCTGTTCGGTGCATATAAAACTGAAAGTACGCGCGTTTTTCAATCACATCTTGCAAGCCGCCCACCTTGTTTTTATCCAGAAGGCCCAGGTCCAACATGCCTTGCGCCAATACTTTGACGGTGGCTTCATGCGGGTCGGTAAACCGTGCGCCAGCACGAGTGGCTGCGATCGCTGCTTTTTGTGATTCCAACACCAGTTCATAGATCGCTCGCTGCGGCCCACTGAACTTTCCATTAGCTGGGAAAGTGCGCGTGATGTCAGAGGCGTATCCATCGAGTTCGCAACCCGCATCAATCAGTACCAGCTCTCCGTTACGCACAGCGCCTGCATCAGCGCGGTAGTGCAAAACGCACGCATTGGCGCCCGCCGCCACAATCGATCCGTACGCCGGGCACTGCGAGCCGTGCAGGCGAAACTCATGCAGCAGCTCTGCATCCAAATGGTATTCCCGAACGTCTTTTCCCTCGCGCAACATCCGAGCGCTCAGTTGCATAGCCCGAATATGGGCGCCCGCACTGATCGCACCTGCGCGGCGCATCGTGTCTTGTTCATACGCATCTTTGATCAGCCGCATTTCATCCAGGGGCACGCACAAATCGCGCTGAGCCGCAGGGCAGAGCGCGCCATAGCGCACCCGGTCGCGCAAGGGTTGCAACCATGCCGTGATACGTGCATCCAAGCCTCTGTGGGTAGCAAAGGGATACCACACCGCATCACAGCCATCGAGCAATTGCCCCATGCGCGCATCCATCTCAGTCACCGAATAGGCTTCATCAACGCCTAAGGCGCTAGGTGCGGCATCAGGTCCCAAGCGGTAGCCATCCCAAATTTCGCGCTCGGTGTCTTTGGGCTGGCAAAACAAAATCGTCTTCCCCGTGCCGGTGATGACCAACCAGGCCTTGGGCTCGTTAAAGCCGCTGAGGTACTGAAAATAACTGTCAAAGCGGTATAAAAAATCAGCGTCGCGGTTACGCTGTTGCTCAGGCGCTGTTGGCAGCACCGCAATTCCTTTGGCGCCCAACTGCGAGACCAGGGTGGCGCGGCGTGCGGCGTACACCGCAGTCGGTGCAAACGGCTTGAATGAATGCGGCAGTAAAGTAGTTGTCATACAAAGGGCTTTCAAGAATGGAGTTGGCGCAATCGCTCAGGCGTACCGACATCGGTCCAGCGCCCAGTGTAAAGCTGGGCACTCACCTGGCCTTGGTCCATCGCGCGTCGCAGCAGGGGCGCCAATGCGGCCTTGGTACCCGAGGGGTTACCTGGCGGTATGTCACACCACGGAGCCAAAAATAACGCTTTGCTAAAAAGGCCGATGGTGCTGTAGGTGTAACGAGGTAAGGGGCTGTCTTTATAGAGGTTAAGCGCCAAGTGGGTTGGCTCCCCATCGCCTGGCACCGCTTGTAAACCAAAATCACCCAAGGGGTTGTGATCCGGATTGGGCACCAACCAGAGATGGGCCAAGCGACCGCTGTCTGCAAACCGCCGGACAGCCTCGCCATCAAACTCAAAGCCGGGAACATAGACATCACCCGCGATTAGCCAAAAAATTCCTGCGTCATTGCCCGCGCCATCGCACAACATCGGCAGCGCCCGTGCAATGCCGCCGGCGGTTTCGAGCGCGCCGCCAAAGTCTTTACCTTCATGGGAGTACATCATTGGCAAACGCACACCTTGGCATTCAAAAGTATCACCAAACGCCGCTTCTATGTTCTCGCCCAACCACGCGGTATTGGCAACCACGTGGGAACACCCCGAACGCGCAAGCGCTTCCAAATGCCACTGCATTAAGGGCTTACCGTGAACGGGTAATAAAGGTTTGGGCGTGTTATCGGTTAGAGGACGCATCCGCTCACCGCGGCCTGCGGCCAACACCATCGCCGCCACGCGGCCTGCAGTGGGTTGAATCAGTGCGGCGCTCAACGCACACCAACAGACACTTTGCCAAACGCAGCCTGTGCGCCACGCGGCAAGCAACGCCAATAGGCGGGGTTGGCTGCGACTTCCCCGCCCAACGCCACCGCCGCTTGCCAGCCCCAACGCGGCTGGTATAAAAAGGCCCTGGCCAGCGCAATCAAGTCCGCATCTCCCGCTTGCAATATTGCCTCCGCTTCACTGGGCTCGGTAATTAAGCCGACTGCAGTGGTCGCCATGCCGCTGGCATCACGCAGCGCGCGGGCAAAGGGCACTTGGTATCCCGTGCCCAAAGCGATCTTTTGGTTTGGGGATACACCGCCAGAAGACACATGGACAAAGTCGCAACCCAATGCTTTCAGTTGTTTGGAAAACTCCGCACTTTGTTCAACGTCCCAGCCACCCTCCACCCAATCGGTTGCTGATAAACGCACGCCCAATACGCCATCAAACACTGCGCGCACGGCTGCAAAAATTTCCAATGGAAAACGCATGCGGTTGTCTAAGCTGCCGCCATACGCATCACTGCGTTGGTTGGCAATCGGGGACAAAAATTCATGCATCAAATACCCGTGGGCAGCGTGTAACTCTATGGCCTCTACGCCTAAGCGTTTGGATCGGTGTGCCGCACTGACAAAAGCATTGCGAACCTTCTCCATGTCTTGGGCCGTCATCGCCGTGGGCGGCGCTTCGTGGGGCAATTGAGGCAGTGCAGAAGGACCCACTGTTTGCCAACCCCCATCGGCGGCGGCCAACAATTGGGCGCCTTGCCAAGGCAGGGCGCTAGATGCTTTACGCCCAGCATGGGCCAATTGAATACATACCGCCACTTCGGGTGCCAATGCCCGGGCCCGAATCAAATGGCTGTGCAGCGCAGCTTCGGTTGCGTCATCCCACAAGCCCAAGCACGAGGGCGTGATTCGCCCCTCAGGCAATACCGCGGTGGCTTCAATAGTGAACATCGCTGCGCCGCTGTTGAGCATATTGCCCCAATGCATCAGGTGCCAATCGGTGGCTTGGCCATTGATGGCGTTGTATTGGCACATGGGCGCCACCACAATGCGGTTGGGAAGGGTCAATCCACCGCGCGGCGAGGGAAGGGTGAAGGGAGAAAACAAAAGGCTCATGGCGAGTGTGGGGTGAGTCAATTCAGACATCAGCATAGCCCAAAGGGCGCGGGTCTATCACCCCGGTAAAATCCAACCTTTCCCCTCGAATACCTTAACTACCCCGGAGTCGCCCTTCATGGCAAATACCCAACAAATGGCCAGCGCCATCCGCGCGCTGGCAATGGACGCAGTTCAACTTGCCAACTCCGGACACCCCGGCGCCCCCATGGGAATGGCCGATATGGCGACAGCCTTGTGGGGTCAGCATCTGCAACACAGCCCCACCAATCCGCATTGGATGAACCGTGACCGCTTTGTGCTCTCCAATGGCCACGGCTCGATGCTTATTTATGCCTTGTTGCACCTGAGTGGCTACAAGCTGCCCATGAACGAGCTCAAAAACTTTCGCCAACTGCACAGCAAAACCGCGGGCCATCCCGAAGTCGGCATCACCCCCGGTGTAGAAACCACCACTGGCCCTTTGGGCCAAGGCATTACGAATGCAGTCGGCATGGCGCTGGCTGAAAAACTGTTGGCTAAAGAATTCAACCGCGAAGGCCATGCTGTGGTTGACCACCATACGTATGTGTTTATGGGCGACGGCTGCTTGATGGAGGGTATCAGCCACGAAGCCTGCGCCTTAGCAGGCGCATGGAAGCTCAACAAGCTCATTGCCCTATATGACGACAACGGAATCTCCATTGACGGACAAGTAGCGCCTTGGTTTATCGACAACACGCCCCAGCGCTTTGCGGCCTATGGCTGGAATGTGATCGACGCCGTTAATGGCCATGACGCTGCCGCCGTTTCCCAAGCCATTGAAAGCGCGAAAAATAGCAGCACCAAACCCACGCTTATAGTCTGTAAAACGTCGATTGGCAAAGGTAGCCCCAACCGCGCCAACACCGCCAAAGCCCATGGTGAACCCTTGGGCGCGGAAGAAATCAAACTCACCCGAGAAGCGATTGGCTGGGCACACCCTCCGTTCACGATTCCCAAAGAAGTTTATGCCGACTGGGACGCCAAAGAAGCCGGTCATGCCCGCGAAAAGGCCTGGGACACTTCCTTTGCCGCCTACCAAACCGCTTACCCTGAGCTAGCCGCAGAACTACTACGCCGCATGAAGGGCGCCTTGCCCAAAAACTTTGTACAAACTGCGGTGGATACGGTGATTGCAGCACACACCAAAGCCGAAACCGTTGCGTCACGCAAGGCATCGCAACTCGCACTAGAAGCCTTTACTGCAGCGCTGCCAGAGATGCTGGGTGGATCTGCCGATTTGACCGGCTCCAACCTCACCAACACCAAATCCACGCCCAATTTACGCTTTGACAGCCAAGGCAACGTCATCCAA
>JBAXOC010000012.1:0-14997 GCA_037133455.1 Comamonadaceae bacterium
TCTGAAATATCATCAAACACCAACAAGCGACTTTGGTCTGGCAAAAAAGCACCGCGGGCGATCAGTGTTAATGAGCGCTCTGGCTGCCCGCCCATACCACCTGACATAGCGCCCGAGACGGCGCCCAACTCAAATGAATGCTGCCAATGGTCTGGACCCTGATGTTCGAGTCGCTGAGAAAACTCCGAAAACTGTTGTTGTACACCCAACCCAAAAGCTTCAAGGCCAGATAGTTCACTGATTTTTTTATCTTGAAAATCAAGCACAGCGACTTGCAAAATACGGGCCGCTCCGGGGTTAGAAGACCGAATAGCTCCGTCGGCATGTAACACCATCACCCCAGAGGTCAGGTTATCCAGAATGGTCTGAAGGTTTGCGCGGGCGGAGTCCACCTGCTCCATACTGCGTTGAACGGTAAACCGCGCATCTGAGAGTTGCTGCGTCATTGCTGCAAAAGCACGGGTCAGTCCACCGAGCTCGTCGTTGCCTTGCATCGCCAGCTTAGGCGTTAAATCGCCCGCCGCGACTTGGCTCACGCCTTCGGTTAAAACCAATAAGGGACGGGCAATTTGGTTGCCCAGTAAAACCGCCAACAAGACAGCTCCAAAGACGGCTAAAAACAAACTCAAAGTGAGCGTGCCGATGTACATGCGTTTTAAACCAGAGCGGGCAATCGCACGCTCTTGGTATTCCCGATTGGCGCTTTCAACGGCCAACGCGTTCACCACAAAGTTGGGTGGCAATGTTTTTTGTACCAGTAAAAACCGCTGCTCCACCATCAAGCCCACACTGGAGCTAGAAATAGGGACCAGCACTTTGATGCGCGGTTTACCGGTTTTGTTGTTCGACACATCTTCCAAACCTTCAACCCACGCCAGCGATTTTTCTGCGCGAGCGGTACGAAATTGGCTCGCACTAGGTTGGTCTGGGCTCAGTTGAAAGCTAGACTGTCCGGCGCTGGCAATCAGCGTTCCGTTTGGGCCCCACAGGGTGGCCTCGGTCGCATCAAGTTGATCTAGCACGCGTTCTAAGGCTAAGGCAGGCGCTAACGCGTTGTTGTCCGATAGCTGCGATGTGGCGTTGCGTGTTTTAGCGGCTAAATCATTGGACAGGGTATCAAGCGTGACGCGGCCTAAGTTGAGTCCGGCTTCCAAGGCACTCTCCACCTTCACGTCAAACCACGTCTCAATCGAACGCGATACAAATTGATAAGAAACAATGTAGATCAAAACGCCAGGAGCCACTCCGACGAGTGCAAAAATAGTAGCGATTTTGACCAAGAGGCGGCTGCCAAAACGCCCTTGCTGTACCCGTAAATACAAGCGTACGCCGACCCACACAATTCCCGCCAAAAGCAGTGCCGCTACGACGACATTGATCGTAAACAGCTGTGAATAGGTTTGTTCGTACAAGTCGCGGTTATTGGTGGCTTGCGTTAACAAATACAGTAAGACCAAACCAATCAATACCATCGCCGTGGCAGCAATGGCGACTGCGCTTTGCGTCAACCGCGATCTGCTTATTTCTTTGGGGCTAACAACCGCGTCTGTCATTTACTTCAGCTCAGGTAAAACGGAGGTTCGGGCTTGCGCTTGCACGCTCCACTCCGACTGCCCAATTGCACCAATTTGAAACGGCCGTGGCAGTTGGCTTAAGTCCAAGCGGAAACGAAACTCCACTTTGTATTTCACATTGGGGTCGACTTCGGTAATGTCACCCACCTTCCACTGCGATAGCTGCTTTACGGAGGCCAAGGCCTGCGCTAAGGTTTCATAGGATTGGCTCAAGGCCAAGCCTTGGCTGCTATCAGCCACAGCACCCGAGCTGAGTTTGGTGCTCCAGCGGCGCGTTAAGGGCTGGTAGGCCAAGCGGAATTGCCGCTGTACGCTGCTAGTTTTTCTGTCGTACCAATACCAGCGCTCTTGCAATAGATCTGCCTCTGCTACAAAAAACATCGGAATGCCTTTAAGCAAAGCGTCTTCTACTGCGCTGGGTAAATCAAAGGCGACTTTGGCAGCCACAAACACTTCATTGGCGCTGCGCTCGGCCCGAAGTTGGCTTATCTCGGTCACGTTCTGGGAAAAGGCAAAAGGCGCCCATGCCAGGCACGCCAAAAGCCGCAGCCAGAGCATCGCTTTTTTAAGCACTGCGCTTTTCCAAGTGCGCATAGAAGAAACCATCTTGATCATGGACTCCATTGTCCGGGAGACTATTCGTATTCGCTGGACTTTTTGGCATTAAATGGCCTGGCGAGGGCAACAGAGTGGCATCGCTGTGGCTTGCAAGAAACGTTTGGATCTGCTGCTGGCCTTCGGCCAAAAATAGTGAACATGTGCAGTACACCATTCGTCCACCATTTTTCAGAAGCGGCCAAAGGGCGGTCAGTAATTCTTTTTGTAATTGTGCCAGTTGGGCGATGTCGGTTTCGCGGCGCAACCAGCGCACATCAGGATGGCGGCGCACGATGCCCGACGCCGTACAAGGCGCATCTAACAAAATTCCGTCAAAGAGAATCCCGTCCCACCATGTCTTTGTCTGGGCTGCATTGGCAACACTGAGAGTGGCTTGCAGGCCAAGCCGGTTTAAGTTTTGCGTGATGCGTTGCGCTCGAACGCCATCCATCTCAACTGCCAAAACACTTCCCTTGGATAACTCCAAAAGGTGGGCTGTTTTGCCACCTGGGGCGGCGCAGGCGTCCAATATTTTGGCTTGCTGGGGCAGGCCGCTAAGCAACAAAGGTGCTGCAATTTGCGCGGCCGCGTCTTGAACTGATACCCAACCTTCGTTAAACCCTGGAAGCTGCCCCACTGCAACCGCCTTGCTTAATTCGATGGCAGAGCTTTCGCTAAAGCTAACGGGAATTTCCGCCTTTTTTAACAGATCAAGGTAAGCCGCGACTGATTTTTTTTGAATATTGACACGCAGTGTCATTGGAGGATGGGCGTTGGCCGCTTGTAATATGGCGTCCCAATGTTGCGGATGGTCTTTCTGTACGAGCTTAATCCACCACAAAGGATGGTTCCAAAGTGCCTCAGGGTTTCGGCTACTGGCCTCCACCAAAGCGGCTCGCTCACGCAAAAAGCGGCGCAGGCAAGCGTTGACAAAATTGGCATGGGCTTTGGTCGCTGGATTACGTTTCAAAGCTTCCACCGATTGGTTCACCAAAGTGAACGCGTCATAAGGCGCATCGGCTTCGTTCCACACCAAAGCCAATGCGACGCAAAGCAAAGCATCGGTTGCCGGCGCTGGGGGCTTGGTTGCCAAAAGCGTTCGCAAGACTTGGGCGCGGCCTAAATTGCGCCACACCTGAAACGCCAAGGCCTGTACACCGGGGCGCAAGGCTTGGGGTACGCTTTCAACAGCGGCCGTGCCCGATTTTCCAGAACGCACACTAGAGACCACGCCGGCAGTCGCTTGCAATAACTGCCACAGCGGCAAGGATTTTTCTTGCACGCTCATTACCAATTCACAAAGGCCCGATGGCGTGAAAACCCATGGTCGCTGCAACCCAACGCGCTGGGGGTTGAGCCAAGGCCTCGTTATAGGCCGTCGAGGCATTGTTCATTGCGGTTCGGGCAAATTGCACCGACGCACTGGCCTCATCCCACAATGAGCGCTGCTCAGGAGGGGCATCATCGACCTCAGGCAACGATACCCAGAGTTGTTGAAGTTGTTCGTATTTGGCCCGGCATTCGCTTAGCGCTTTAGCAGCCGATGGATTATTTTTTAATCCTTTAAGCGCCAAATCTAATTGGTCGGCGGCTTCTGCAAGATCCGCCAAGAGCGGCGCATCTAAGGCAAAGTCTTGGGTCATACCGATAAAAGACTGGGCTTGTTTATCAAAAGCGGTGGCACCTTCTACGGCGGCTGCACGCAAACGCATCAAGCGGTTGTGTAACCCAACCGCCCAAAAAATGGTCAATGCCAAAGCAATCCAAAGCAGCAATGTAAAACCCATAACGCAGCCTCCCAGTGTTTTGCTTCATTCAAAAAAATACCCCAAGCCTTCGCAAAAAGGGCCTGGGGTAGGACGCTTGGACCTTCGCAGAATTACTCGGCGGAGGTGCCTTCCTCAGACTCTACTTCTGAACCACCGGATTCACCAGCGAGTTCAGCAGCTTCAGCATCTGCAATGGCACGGCGCTCAGAGTCGTCCATTTGCTCGCGCACTTTGCGGGCTTCATGGTAAGCCATACCGGTTCCGGCAGGAATCAATCGACCCACAATGACGTTCTCTTTCAAACCACGCAACTCATCGCGCTTGCCCATGATGGCAGCTTCGGTCAAGACGCGGGTGGTTTCCTGGAAGGAAGCCGCGCTGATGAAACTGTCGGTAGACAAGGATGCCTTGGTAATGCCCAACAAAAGGTTGGTAAATACCGCCGGGATTTTGCCCTCTGCACGCAAGGCGTCGTTAGTGTTGAGCATTTCAGAGCGCTCCACCTGTTCGCCATTGATGTAGTTGGACTCTCCTGCCGCTTCAACCACGACACGACGCAGCATTTGGCGAACGATCACCTCAATGTGTTTGTCGTTGATCTTCACGCCTTGCAAGCGGTACACGTCTTGGACTTCGTCCACGATGTAACGCGCCAACTCTTCCGAGCCGAGCAAACGCAAGATGTCTTGTGGATCTGCGGGACCGTCTACAACGCTTTCGCCTTTGTTGACGACCTGGCCTTCGTGAACCAAGATGTTTTTCTCTTTGGGCACGAGTTCTTCCCAGACCTTACCTTCAGGATCGGTAATTTGCAAGCGTACTTTGCCCTTAGTTTCTTTACCGAACGAGATGGTACCGGTCGCCTCAGCCAGAACACCCTTGTCTTTGGGTGAGCGCGCTTCGAACAACTCGGCCACTCGTGGCAAGCCTCCGGTAATGTCGCGGGTCTTCTGACCTTCGATTGGGATACGTGCCAGCACTTCGCCAGGTCCCACATCTTGTCCGTCGCGAACCTGCACCAAAGCGCCCACGGGAAAGCCAATCGTAACCGCGTGGTCAGTACCAGGGATCTTGACTTCTTTGCCAGTTGCGTCGATCAGTTTGACCTGAGGGCGAACGATCTTGGCTGAACCTCGGCGCTTGGGGTCAATAACTACCAAGGTAGACAAGCCTGTCACTTCGTCCACTTGGCGAGCAACGGTTAAGCCCTCTTCCACGTTTTCAAAGTGTGCTTTACCAGCGAATTCGGTAATGATGGGTCGGGTTAACGGATCCCAGTTAGCCAAAATCGCACCGGCTTTAACTGTTTGGTCCGCTTTGACACTGAGCACCGCACCGTAAGGCACTTTATGGCGTTCACGCTCGCGACCGTGTTCATCGGTAATGATGATCTCACCCGAGCGAGCAATCACAACCAGTTCTTTTTTGCTGTTGGTCACATAGCGCATCGTGGCGTTAAAGCCAATGTTGCCGTTGGACTTGGCTTCCACGCTAGAGGCAATCGCAGCACGTGAGGCCGCGCCACCGATGTGGAAGGTACGCATGGTCAACTGCGTTCCAGGCTCACCAATGGACTGGGCTGCAATCACTCCGACGGCTTCGCCGTGGTTGATCAAGCCGCCACGACCCAAATCGCGACCGTAACACTTGGCGCAAATACCAAAGCGGGTTTCACAAGTGAGTGCGGTGCGCACTTTCACTTCGTCAACGCCACACACTTCGAGCTCGTCGATCAGGTCTTCGTCCAGCATGTCACCAGAGTGCGCAACTACCGCGCGTGTCTCGGGGTGCAGAACGTCTTCGGCCGCAGTACGGCCCAAGATACGGTCACGCAAGGACTCAATGACTTCACCGCCTTCGACGATGGCGCGCATCAAGTATCCATTGTGGGTACCGCAGTCAAGTTCGGTCACGACCAAGTCTTGGGTCACGTCCACCAAGCGACGAGTCAAGTAACCCGAGTTCGCTGTTTTCAACGCCGTATCGGCCAAGCCTTTACGTGCACCGTGAGTAGAGATGAAGTACTCCAACACGTTCAAGCCTTCACGGAAGTTCGCAGTGATAGGCGTTTCAATGATCGAGCCATCGGGCTTGGCCATCAAACCGCGCATACCGGCTACCTGGCGAATCTGCGCTGCAGAGCCGCGCGCGCCAGAGTCGGCCATCATGTAGATGGAGTTAAATGACTCTTGCTGGACTTGCTTGCCATGGCGATCGGTCACCATTTCTTTGGACAATTTGGCCATCATGACTTTAGAGACTTCGTCGCCTGACTTGCCCCAAATATCGACCACCTTGTTATAGCGCTCGCCAGAAGTGACCAAGCCAGAAACGTATTGCTGCTCGATCTCTTTGACTTCTTTTTGTGCGCGGCTGATGATTTCGTGCTTCTCTTGAGGCACCAACATATCGTCGATACAGATAGAAATACCGGCACGGGTTGCCAAACGGAAGCCCGCTTGCAGCAACTTGTCAGCAAATACAACAGTTTCTTTCAATCCGCATTTACGGAAAGAAACGTTGATGAGCTTGGAGATTTCTTTCTTCTTCAACGCCTTGTTGATGTTGGAGAACGGCAAGCCCTTAGGCAAGATTTCCGACAACAACGCACGCCCTGCGGTGGTTTCCCACAGCTTGGTGCTAGAAATGAATTCGCCGGTTTCTTTGTCTTTGGTGTACTCGGTTAAACGCACGTTGATGCTGGAGTTGAGTTCGACCTCGCCCGCATCAAACGCCCGCTGGACTTCACCGGTGTCAGCAAAGATCAGGCCTTCGCCTTTTCCGTTGATGCGTTCACGGGTGGTGTAGTACAGGCCCAAGACCACGTCTTGCGAAGGAACAATCGATGGCTCACCGTTGGCAGGAAACAGCACGTTGTTTGATGCGAGCATCAAGGTGCGGGCTTCCATTTGCGCTTCGACGGACAAAGGTACGTGAACGGCCATTTGGTCACCGTCAAAGTCGGCGTTGAATGCCGAACAAACGAGCGGGTGCAACTGGATCGCTTTGCCTTCAATCAAGATCGGCTCAAACGCTTGGATACCCAAACGGTGCAACGTAGGCGCACGGTTGAGCATGATGGGGTGCTCTTTGATAACCTCTTCTAAGATGTCCCACACCACGGGGGTGCCCGATTCGACTTCTTTCTTAGCCGCTTTGATAGTGGTCGCAATGCCCATGGCTTCCAAGCGTGCAAAGATGAAGGGCTTGAACAACTCCAAGGCCATCAACTTAGGCAGTCCGCATTGGTGCAACTTGAGCGTTGGGCCCACGGTAATCACGGAACGCCCCGAGTAGTCGACGCGCTTACCCAGCAAGTTCTGGCGGAAACGACCGCTCTTGCCTTTGATCATGTCAGCCAAAGATTTCAATGCGCGTTTGTTGGCGCCTGTCATGGCCTTGCCACGGCGACCGTTGTCCAGCAGGGAGTCCACGGACTCTTGCAACATACGCTTTTCATTGCGAGCAATGATTTCAGGCGCTTTGAGTTCGAGCAAACGGCGCAGACGGCTGTTGCGGTTGATCACGCGGCGGTACAAATCATTTAAGTCCGAGGTCGCGAAGCGACCGCCGTCCAGTGGCACCAAGGGACGCAAGTCCGGTGGCAACACAGGCAACACTTCCAAGACCATCCACTCGGGCTTGATGCCAGACTTCTTGAACGCTTCAAGCACTTTGAGGCGCTTGGCGTTTTTCTTGATCTTGAGCTCAGAGCCGGTCAGGTCATTGCGCAGCTTTTCGATCGATCCTTCGATGTCAATGCTGTTGAGCAAGTCTTTAATGCCTTCGGCACCCATCTTGGCTTGAAACTCATCGCCGTACTCTTTGAACTTTGCATCAAAGTCGTCTTCGGTCATGATGCTGAATTTCTTCAATGGCGTCATACCGGGATCGGTCACAACATACGCTTCAAAGTACAAAACGCGTTCGATATCACGCAGCGTCATGTCCAACACCAAACCCAAACGGCTTGGCAAAGACTTCAAAAACCAGATGTGGGCGCAAGGTGCGGCCAAATCGATGTGCCCCATCCGCTCGCGACGCACTTTGGTCTGGGTGACTTCAACGCCACACTTCTCGCAGATCACACCACGGTGCTTCAAACGCTTGTACTTACCGCACAGGCATTCGTAATCTTTGATAGGTCCGAAAATTTTGGCGCAAAACAAACCATCGCGCTCAGGCTTGAACGTGCGGTAGTTAATGGTTTCTGGTTTTTTAACTTCACCAAAAGACCAAGAACGGATCTTCTCGGGCGAGGCCATGCCGATTTTGATGGCATCGAAATGCTCATCGGGCGTGAACTGTTTAAACAGGTCGAGTAATGATTTCATGAAAATTCCTTGTTAATCAGCGAGAAGCTTCAAGAACGCTCGAGTTCAATGTCCAAGCCAAGGGAACGAATTTCCTTGACCAACACATTGAAGGATTCCGGCATGCCGGCTTCGATAGAGTGCTCACCTTTGACAATGCTTTCGTACACCTTGGTACGGCCTTGCACGTCATCAGACTTCACCGTGAGCATTTCTTGCAACACGTACGAAGCACCGTAGGCTTCCAACGCCCACACTTCCATCTCACCAAAACGCTGTCCACCGAACTGGGCTTTACCACCCAGGGGCTGTTGCGTCACCAAGCTGTAAGGCCCAGTTGAACGCGCATGCATCTTGTCGTCCACCAAATGGTGCAGTTTCAAAACGTGCATATAGCCGATTGTGGTTGGACGCTCAAACGCGTCACCGGTACGACCATCAAACAAATTGGCTTGCGTGCGTGCCGCAGTCAGGCCTTTTGCTTTGACGATGTCATCGGGATAGGCGAGCTTGAGCATGCCGCGAATTTCTTCTTCCGAGGCACCATCAAACACGGGCGTTGCAAAGGTTGCGCCGCCAGCCAAATTGCCGGCCATTTCCAAGATTTGGTTATCGCTGAGCGCAGCCAAGTCTTCTTTGCGGCCTGAGCCGTTGTACAAAGAGTCCATGAACTGGCGCATTTCTGCCATCTTGGTTTCAGCTTGAAGCATGTCACCAATGCGCTGGCCTAGGCCTTTAGCTGCCCAACCCAAATGCACTTCCAGCACCTGACCCACGTTCATCCGTGAAGGAACGCCCAGGGGGTTCAACACGATGTCGCACGGTGTGCCGTCTGCCATGTAAGGCATGTCTTCGACTGGAACAATCTTCGAGACCACACCTTTGTTACCGTGGCGTCCAGCCATCTTATCGCCAGGCTGCAAGCGACGTTTAACCGCGATGTAGACCTTGACCATTTTGAGAACGCCCGCTGGCAGTTCGTCACCCTGTGTCAATTTTTTACGCTTCTCTTCAAACGACAAGTCAAAGCTGTGGCGAGTTTGCTCCAGGGATGCTTTGATGCTTTCGAGTTGAGAGGCGACTGCGTCGTCGGCAGGGCGAATATCAAACCAATGGAATTTCTCAACCGACTCAAGATAAGCCTTGTCGATTTTGGTTCCTTTGGCTAATTTTTGAGGTCCACCGTTGGCAATTTTGTTATTCAACAATTTTGCGATACGGT
This sequence comes from Comamonadaceae bacterium, assembly GCA_037133455.1. GTDB lineage: Bacteria > Pseudomonadota > Gammaproteobacteria > Burkholderiales > Burkholderiaceae_C > Allorhodoferax. The sequence continues at coordinate 9,476 of JBAXOC010000012.1, forward strand.
CAAATGCATCAGCCTCCACAATACGCACTTGATCATTCAAATCCAAGCGGAAACGCTTGAGTTCGTCGTCAATAATTTGCTGCGCACGGCGGTCACGCGTGATGCCTTCGCGGGTAAACACTTGGACATCAATCACCGTGCCTTGTGAACCTTGGTCCACACGCAAAGAGGTGTCTTTCACATCACTGGCTTTTTCGCCGAAGATGGCTCGTAAGAGCTTTTCTTCAGGCGTTAAGGTCGTTTCGCCTTTAGGAGTGACCTTACCAACCAGCGTGTCGCCAGGCATCACTTCCGCACCGACGTAAATGATGCCAGACTCGTCCAAACGGTTGAGTTGCTGCTCGCTCAGGTTGGGGATGTCGCGGGTAATCTCTTCAGATCCCAACTTGGTGTCACGCGCCATCACCACCAACTCTTCGATGTGGATGGAGGTGTAGCGGTCTTCAGCGACGATACGCTCGCTGATCAAGATCGAGTCTTCGAAGTTGTAACCGTTCCAAGGCATAAACGCGACCAGCATGTTTTGGCCCAGAGCCAACTCACCCAGATCGGTGGATGCACCGTCAGCAATCACATCCCCTTTAGCCAACTTGTCGCCTTTTTTGACGATAGGACGTTGGTGGATATTGGTGTTTTGGTTAGAGCGCTGGTATTTAATGAGGTTGTAAATGTCAACACCCACTTCACCGGCTTGCGCCTCAGCGTCGTTGACTCGGATCACCACACGGGTGGCGTCGACATAGTCCACCACACCGCCACGGCTCGCCGTCACAACGGTTCCGGAGTCAACCGCTGAAACGCGCTCAATTCCGGTGCCGACAAACGCTTTTTCAGGCCGCAAAACAGGAACCGCTTGACGCTGCATGTTCGCGCCCATCAAGGCACGGTTAGCATCATCGTGTTCCAAGAACGGCACCAGTGAGGCAGCTACAGAGACGATCTGCGCGGGCGATACGTCCATGTACTGAACGCGTTCAGCACCTACCAAAATAGACTCGCCTTTTTCACGTGCAGAAACCAAGTCTCCAGTGAGAACGCCATCTTTGTCCAAAGCCGCATTGGCCTGGGCAATCACATATTTCCCCTCTTCAATCGCCGAGAGGTAATCAATGTCAAGCGTTACTTTGCTGTCGGCTACGCGACGGTACGGCGTTTCAATGAAGCCATATTCGTTCAAGCGGGCATACAAAGCCAAAGAGTTAATCAAACCAATGTTGGGTCCCTCTGGCGTTTCAATAGGACACACACGGCCGTAATGGGTGACGTGAACGTCACGCACTTCAAAGCCTGCACGCTCCCGGGTCAAACCGCCTGGGCCAAGGGCAGAAACACGGCGCTTGTGCGTGATTTCTGACAAGGGGTTGGTTTGGTCCATGAACTGCGACAACTGCGACGCGCCAAAGAACTCTTTGAGTGCGGCAGAAATTGGCTTGCTGTTGATCAAGTCGTGTGGCATGAGCGGCTCTTGCTCGGCTTGGCCTAAACGCTCTTTCACTGCTTTTTCAATCCGCGCCAAACCGGTGCGGTATTGGTTCTCAGCCAACTCACCCACGCAACGTACGCGGCGGTTACCCAAGTGGTCAATGTCATCAACATCACCGTTGCCGTTACGCAGGTCAACCAAAATCTTGACGACGGACAAGATGTCTTCGTTGGTCAAAACCATCGGGCCAGTCGAGTCAGGGCGACCCATTTTGGCGTTGAACTTCATCCGACCCACACGCGATAAATCGTAGGTGTCTGGGTTGTAGAACAAACGCTGGAACAGGGCTTGTACTGCGTCTTCTGTTGGTGGCTCGCCTGGGCGCATCATGCGGTAGATTGCGACACGGGCCGCGAACTCATCGATGGTTTCATCGGTGCGTAAGGTTTGTGAAATATAGGCGCCTTGGTCCAACTCATTGGTGTAAATACACGCAATTTCATTGACACCGCTGGAGCGTAATTTTTTCAACAATGCTTCGGTCAACTCTTCGTTGGCCTTAGCCAAGATTTCACCCGTTTCTGCTTCTACGATATTGCGGGCGACCACACGTCCGACCAAGAAATCTTCTGGCACGCTGATGTGGGTGGTTTTGCTCTCGTCCAACTCACGGGTGTGACGCGCTGTAACACGCTTGTCTTTGGCAACAATGACTTTGCCAGACTTGTCGGTGATATCAAAACGCGCTACTTCGCCGCGCAGACGCTCGGCCACAAATTCCATTTGTGCGCCACTGTCCATCAAGCGGAAATTGTCGTTAACAAAGAAGTTTGCCAAGATTGATTCGTTGTTCAAGCCAATGGCTTTGAGCAAAATCGTCACAGGCATTTTGCGGCGGCGGTCAACGCGGAAATACAGCAAATCTTTGGGATCGAATTCAAAATCGAGCCATGATCCGCGGTAAGGGATGATCCGCGCCGAGAAAAGCAACTTGCCAGAGCTATGGGTCTTACCCTTGTCGTGTTCAAAGAACACACCAGGAGAACGGTGCAACTGGGAAACAATCACGCGCTCTGTACCGTTGATGATGAAAGAGCCTTTGCCTGTCATGAGCGGAACTTCGCCCATATAGACTTCTTGCTCTTTGACTTCCTTGACCACCTTGTTTTGGCTGGTCGATGCATCACGGTCATAAATAATGAGCTGCACTTTGGCACGCACGGCTGACGCGAAAGTGAGGCCACGGGTTTGGCACTCACGCACATCAAAGCCGGGCTTGGCCAAGTTGTACTCGAGGTACTTCATTTCGACAAACCCGTTGTGCGAAACAATCGGGAAAGCCGCTTCAAACGCCGCTTGCAAACCCTCTTGGGTTCGCTTTTTGGGCGCTACGTCGGCCTGCAAAAATGCAGTGTAAGCATCCTTTTGCATCTGCAAAAGGTAAGGAATTTCAAGCACGCTATCGCGATTACCAAAGTTTTTGCGAATGCGCTTGCGTTCTGTATATGTATAAGCCATTAGATCTCCGGGCAAGGGCTGAGGAATCCTGGGGGTCCTAGGCGACTGATTTCATTTCTTGGTGATTGGCCACTACCAATCATTGGCGGACGGTTGCGCATTGCACGCAACCCGAACCAAGGCGTCTTCCGCAGTCGGGGTCAGAAGACACTAAAAAGTAGCGCAGACGCCACTTTTTGGTGTGCTCTTGAAAGCACGAAAGGCTGGGGGCCCTTTGGGAGCACCCAGCCCATCGCAATCGCTCGATTACTTGAGTTCGACCTTAGCGCCCGCTTCTTCAAGCTTCTTCTTAGCAGTCTCAGCATCTGCTTTAGAGACGCCTTCTTTAACTGCCTTAGGTGCGCCGTCAACCAAGTCTTTGGCTTCTTTGAGGCCCAGGCCGGTGATTTCGCGAACCGCTTTAATAACGGACACTTTATTAGCGCCAGCTTCCATCAACATCACGTTGAATTCAGTTTTCTCTTCAGCTGCTGCTGCTCCGCCGCCACCGCCGCCTGCTGCTGGAGCCGACATCGCTGCTGCGCTTACACCAAATTTCTCTTCGATGGCTTTCACCAGGTCGTTGAGTTCCATGACCGTCATGCTATCAAGCGTGGTCAAAAATGCGTCTTTATCGAATGCCATTTTTATTTCCTAACAATATTGATTACTACTAAACAGAAGAGGCCTTAAGCCGCCACTGCCTCGGCGGGTTCTGCAACTGCTGCCCCCGCGCCACGCTGTTCCGCCAAAGCGGCCAGCACACGGGCTGTACGCGAAATGGGGGATTGCATCAAGCCCAACAACTGCGCCAACAACACTTCTTTTGAAGGGATGCTTGCCAATTGCTTTACGCCGTTTACGTCTAAAGCTTTGCCACCGTACGCACCAGCGCGAATCACCAACTTGTCATTGGTTTTCGCAAATTCAGACACCACTTTCGCGGCAGCTACTGCGTCTTGGGAAAAGCTATAGATGAGCGGGCCGGTCATCAGGTCAGAGACAACTTCAAACGCGCTACCTGCAACAGCACGGCGAGCCAAGGTGTTTTTCAACACGCTTAGGGTCACGCCACTGCTACGAGCATTTGCACGCAGTTTGGTCATGTCAGCGACCGTGATGCCACGGTATTCCGCGATCACGAGCGTTTGAGCTTTTGCGGCGAGGCTGGTCACATCCTGTATGACCGCTTCTTTCTCACTGCGATTAAGACTCAAGGTCTACTCCTTTAAATGCGCTTTGCAACTTGCGTTGCGCACGCTCCATATTGCAGCGATCAACTGTGGAAGGATTGGTATCCATCTGCAGCGGGATCGCCATCTGCGTTGGTTTTCACTGATTAAGTGCAGTCAAGCCACACACCAACGGTCTTGGATGGCCCAATAAAACCAAAGCGGTTTTACCGGCCCACCACATCGGGCATTTCTTTCGATTTGCCCAAATTTGCTATCTAACGATTACGCTGCGATGGATTGCAAATCCACACGCACGCCGACACCCATGGTCGAAGACACCGCTACTTTGCGCAGGTAAACACCTTTGCTAGAAGCAGGCTTAGATTTATTCAACGCTTCGATCAATGCAGCCAAGTTGCCTTGCAAGTGGGCTGAATCAAATGAACGGCGGCCAATGGTCGAATGAACAATACCGGCCTTGTCAACACGGAATTGAACTTGACCGGCCTTGGCGTTTTTCACTGCGGTTGCCACATCTGGGGTCACGGTGCCTACCTTTGGGTTAGGCATCAAACCGCGAGGGCCCAAAATTTGACCCAAAGTACCAACGATACGCATCGCATCAGGTGCGGCGATCACGATATCAAAGGGCATGTCACCGGCTTTGACCATGGCAGCCAAATCATCCATACCAACAATGTCAGCACCAGCAGCGCGTGCTTCGTCGGCTTTAGCGCCTTGGGCAAACACAGCTACGCGGGTTGTCTTACCGGTTCCGTTTGGCAACACGACGGCGCCACGGACCACTTGGTCAGATTTCTTCGCGTCGATACCGAGTTGCACAGCCACGTCGATAGATTCATCGAATTTAGCCTTGGCAAATTCTTTGACCAAGACCAAGGCATCCGCTAAGGGGTACAACTTGGTGGCAACAATTTTGCCTTGTTGGGCTTTTTGGTTTTTAGTGAGTTTGGTCATTTATACGCCCTCAACATTCACGCCCATGGAGCGAGCAGAACCAGCGATGGTACGAACAGCAGCATCTAAATCAGCGGCTGTCATATCTTTCATCTTGGTTTTAGCAATTTCTTCCAACTGAGCGCGGGTGATTTTGCCAACCTTGTCGCTGTGTGGACGAGGTGAGCCTTTGTCCAGCTTGATAGCCTTTTTAATCAAAATCGACGCAGGCGGCGTTTTGATGATGAAAGTAAAACTCTTGTCTGCAAATGCAGTGATCACCACTGGCAAAGGCAGGCCTGGCTCGACACCTTGAGTCTGTGCGTTAAACGCTTTGCAGAACTCCATGATGTTCAAGCCGCGTTGGCCCAAAGCGGGGCCAATAGGGGGGGATGGATTGGCTTTACCAGCTGGCACTTGCAGCTTGATGAAACCAACGATTTTCTTCGCCATGATTTCTCCTTACGGGT
>JBAXOC010000013.1:0-14797 GCA_037133455.1 Comamonadaceae bacterium
GGGGCAGGGTTTCTTCAAAAATACGGCCTTTGGACAAGGCGAGTGTGATCATGGTCGGCTCGCTTTAGTGGGGGTGGCTATCGGGTTCGCTCAATGTCTGCGCCCAAGGCGCGTAATTTGGTTTCCATTTGATCGTATCCGCGGTCAAGGTGGTAAATACGATCAACCATCGTTTCGCCCTCTGCCACCAAACCGGCAATCACCAAAGACGCCGAGGCCCGCAAATCTGTCGCCATCACGGTGGCACCAGAGAGCTTCGCTACGCCTTCGACCAAGGACACCTTGCCTTCAATTTGAATCTGCGCGCCCAAGCGAACCAACTCATTGACATGCATAAAGCGGTTTTCAAAGATCGTTTCTGTCACTTTAGACGCGCCGTGAGAAATGCTATTCAAAGCCATGAACTGGGCTTGCATATCGGTAGGGAAGCCGGGGTACTCGGTGGTACGGAAATTTTGTGCCTTCAAACGCCCAGACGATTGAACGCGGATACCGCCATCGACTGCCTGTACCATTGCACCTGCAGCTTGCAATTTTTCAATCACCGCGTCTAAGTGGTCCGCGCGCCCATGACGCAAAAGAACATCGCCGCCGGTTGCCGCCACCGCACACAAAAACGTTCCGGCTTCGATGCGGTCAGCAACCACTTGGTGGGTGCATCCATGCAAAGCGTCAACGCCTTGAATGCGGATACGGCTGGTGCCGTGGCCCTCAATCCGAGCGCCCATCGCAATCAGCATTTCTGCCAAATCAGAAATTTCAGGCTCTTGGGCGGCGTTTTCTAAAATCGTTTCGCCTTGGGCTAGCGCAGCGGCCATCATGAAATTTTCAGTTCCGGTGACGGTAACCATGTCGGTGGTGATGCGAGCGCCGTGCAGCCGGGTGAGGCCCGACTCCAAGCTAGCGAGCATATAACCATGCTCAACCGCGATCTTCGCCCCCATCAAAGTCAGACCCTTGAGATGCTGGTCCACCGGGCGAGAACCAATCGCACACCCACCCGGCAGCGATACCTTGGCGTGGCCGAATCGGGAAAGCAAGGGGCCTAGCGCCAAAACGGAGGCGCGCATGGTTTTTACCAACTCATACGGCGCTTCTGCCGTGATCGGCTCTGCGGCCTGAAGTGCGACGATACCTTCTTCGCCCTGCTCCACTTGCACACCCATATTGCGAATGAGTTTAAGCATCGTAGAGACGTCTTGAAGGCGAGGCACGTTACGCAAAGTAACGCGCTCAGGCGTCAAAAGCGCTGCGCACAACTCGGGCAAGGCGGCGTTTTTAGCGCCTGAAATCAGCACTTCGCCGTTTAAGGGACGACCGCCGCGAATGCGTAATTTGTCCATGGCGTTTAGGCCGAAGCGGCAGGTTGCTGCGCCCACTCCGCAGGTGTGAATGTTTTCATTGAAAGCGCGTGCACTTCGTCGGTTTGCATACGGTTTCCCAAGGTGGCGTAGACCTGTTGATGGCGGGCGATCGGGCGCTTGCCTTCAAAGGCAGCCGAGACGATGGTGGCATACCAATGGCGGCCGTCGCCCTCCAAATGGCAATGCGAGCAAGGCAGCCCTGCGGTAATCAAACTTTTTAATTGGTCTGCAGTCATAGTGGTTTAAAAAAATTAACTTCGAAGTTTGTAACCGCTGCGCAAGAGAGACAAAGCCAACACACTGACTGCCAACAGAGATGCGCCTACGACGCTCATGCTGAGCCAGGGCGAGACATCGCTCACACCAAAAAAGCCGAATCGAAATCCATCGATCATGTAAAAGAATGGGTTGAAGTGGCTGACGGTTTGCCAAAAAGCGGGGAGCGAATGAATAGAGTAAAAAACGCCACTCAGGAACGTCATGGGCATCACCACAAAATTCTGGAAGGCTGCGAGCTGATCGAATTTCTCAGCCCACAATCCCGCAATCAAACCTAAGGTTCCCATCAGCGCTGCGCCCATGACTGCAAAAGCCAGAATAAAAAATGGCTGCTCGAAACTGATGCTGGTAAACAAGGCAGAAATCACAAAGACCCCCGCACCTACAACCAAACCGCGCACCACCGCCGCACCCACATAGGCCACAAACCAGTGCCAATAAGACAAGGGGGTGAGCAACAAAAACACCAAGTTACCCATCACCTTGCTCATGATCAGCGAGGACGAGCTGTTGGCAAAGGAGTTTTGTAAAAGACTCATCATTGCCAAGCCTGGTACCAAGAAAGCGGTGTAGCTCACTTGGTCGTAGACCTTGACGTGGTCTTCTAAAGCGTGTCCAAAAATCAACAAGTACAGCATCGCTGTGAGCACGGGGCCCGCAATCGTTTGGAAAGCCACCTTCCAAAAACGCAAAATTTCCTTGTACAAAAGGGTTTGCCAGCCGGTCATACCACGGCCTCTTGCGATTGAGCGATGGATGCAGGTGGTTTAGCTTGACCAGAATTCTTTTTCATCACATCCAAAAATACATCTTCTAAATCAGCCTTTCGGATTTCTACGTCTTGGGCTACCAGGCCGCTTTCTCTTACCGCAGTGAGAAAGCCTTCAATTTCCAGGGCATCGTGCGCTGGAAATTGAACGATGCGGCCCGTGATACGGGCTTGGTCGGCCAAGATTTTCGGCAGCACCCCATCCACCTTAAAACGCAAAACATTGCTCGATGCCGCTTTGAGGAGTTCGCTGGTGCGGTCTAAGGCCACGATACGGCCTGACTTCAGCATGGCGATTCGGCCGCACAAGGCTTCCGCTTCTTCCAAATAATGGGTGGTAAGCAAAACGGTATGGCCTTGCTTATTGAGTTTTGCGATGAACTGCCAAAGGGTTTGTCGCAACTCGACGTCGACGCCTGCAGTGGGCTCATCCAACACGATCACCGGGGGCTTGTGAACCAGCGCTTGGGCGACCAACACCCGGCGCTTCATTCCACCCGAGAGTTGGCGCATATTGGCATCGGCTTTGTCGCTCAAGCCGAGACTCTCCAGCAGCTCATCGATCCATGCGTCATTGTTCTTAACGCCAAAGTAGCCAGATTGAATGCGCAAAGCCTCGCGCACATTGAAAAAGGGATCGAATACCAATTCTTGCGGGACAACGCCCAATTTTCGCCGGGCTTGCGCAAAATCACTTTGCACATTGCTGCCTAAAACACTGACCCGCCCAGAAGAAGGCCGGGTTAAACCCGCCAGCATGCTGATCATGGTGGTCTTGCCCGCCCCGTTGGGTCCGAGCAAGCCGAAAAACTCGCCCTCCTCGATATCGAGGCTGACCCCATCAACGGCTAGGAAAGTAGCGCCAGTAGGTCCTTTGGGGGACGGATAGGCTTTGGAAATGGATTGGAAAGAAATAGCAGGCATGAAGGGCGTAATTTTACGCCCAGAAGCCTAAGCTTTAAGGCGCAAGGCCAATCTGGGACGGTGCGTCTGAAATCAAGTCTTGAACACCGTAAACCGATGCCAGCACTTTCAGCTGTTCGGGCAGGCCCTTCAAGCGCAAGTCCTTGCCTGCCAGCGCAGTACTTCGGCGCAACTCCAGCAGCACCGCAAGCGCACAGGAGTCAAACGCAGTCAGAGCCGATGCATCGACCACGATGGGGGATGCTGAAGTAGCCACTCCCGCTTGAAGCTCCAGCAGGCACGCCTGCGCTTGCGGGTGCATTAAGGTCTGGGGCAAACGCAACACATCAGCCTTTTTTAGCAGCGGTGTTGGTCTTATTACGCGCGACCAAAGACTCAATCAAACCGTCAATGCCTTTGGTATTGATGATCTGGGTGAATTGGCTTTTATAGGTTTCAACCAACCACACGCCCAAAACGTTGATGTTGTAGATTTTCCAACCCGATCCCTCGTTTGGCGTTCTTTCCATTCGGTATTCCAATTGAATCGGGTCACCGCCGCCACGGACTTCAGTACGCACAATGACTTCTTTATCCTCTGGGGCAATACGAACGGGTTTGATAAACACCACCTGATCGCTGACCTGCGACAAGGCGCCCGCGTAGGTTCGAACTAACAAGATCTTGAACTCGTCTTGTAAGCGTTTTTGTTGTTCAGGCGTAGCTTGACGCCACGCTGGGCCCACGGCGGATGACGTCATCCGCTGAAAATCGACGTTGGGCATGATACGGGTGTCGACCAAAGTGACAACCCGTGCGATATCGCCAGAACGCATGCCTTTGTCTTTTTTGATGGTGTCGAGCACATCGACGGACAAACGCTTGACAAATGCGTCCGCAGCTTCATCTTCGGCATGCGCAAAATTTGGCAAAGCCAAGATTGCCACCAAGGCGCACACCGCCGACCACACCCGAATCCAGCTACTGTGTCTAAAAACCATTTTTATCCCTTTGTTACCTTCTTGGGTATTCTAGGGTTTTACGTCGACCTCTTCAGGAGGTATGCCGTTGTAATGCCGATACCGCTGACGTTGCAAATACGCATCCCGGGTAAAAGAGTAAGGATCTAGCGCCGCCCCCTCCATCACATCGGTCACTTTCAAGTAGATGGCCCGATCATCCACATAATTTAAAACGGTCAAGCCCGTACGTAAATTTTCATTACCGATTTGATTCACCAGATTAGCTTGTCGATCCAAAGGCAAGACCACAACTTCGCGCAGGGTGTAAGGCCCCAGAAGCGGCAACACCATGTAGGGACCCGGACTCACGCCCCAACGCCCCAAAGTGACACCGAAATCTGCAGGGTGTTTTTCTAAATTCAAATCAGTTGCCACATCGATGACGCCCAAGACCCCCGCCGTGCTGTTGATAATGACCCGACCAAAACTGTCTTTAGCCGCACGGCCTTCTAGCGTGATGGCATGGTTGATACCAGACCAAACATCCGACAAATTACCAAAGAAATTGGAAACGCCTTTACGGACCCAATAGGGAAGTCCATCCCGGTAAGCGATGGCCACCGGCCTGAGAACGCTGCGGTCTAGGGCATCGTTGACCCCATACACCTTTCGGTTCAAAGACTCCCAAGGATCGCGTGGGTCTGGGTTGGGGTTAGGTAAGCTCGCGCACGCTTGCAATAAAACCAACAAGCCTAAAACCAAAAACCGCATGCCTATTCCTGCGCTTTGCCAGTGCTGTCAGCAGCTTTGCTATAGAGGAATTGACTGATCAGGTTTTCGAGCACTACTGCGGACTGGGTGTTGGTCAAGGAGTCCCCGGCCGTCAGAATTTTTTCATCTGCGCCGGCTTCAATGCCTAGGTACTGTTCGCCGAGCAAGCCGCTGGTCAAAATCTTCAAAGAGCTGTCTTTAGGGAAAGCGTACTGTTGTTGCATTGCCAAGGTCACACGGGCCTGAAAGGTTTTGTCGTCAAAAATAATTTTTTCGACCCGGCCCACCACCACGCCTGCGCTTCGCACCGCCGCTTTGGGTTTGAGTCCACCCACATTGTCAAACTTAGCCGTCACCGAATAGGTAGCCTGAAAGTTCAAACTGAGCAAGTTGGCCGACTGCAGAGCCAAAAACAAAATGGATACTGCACCAATCAGTACAAACAATCCAACCCACACATCATTTTTAGAGCGCTGCATGCAACACCTTTCATTAAATCGTAAACATCATGGCGGTCAGAATAAAGTCCAGACCAAGCACCGCCAAGGAAGCGACAACGACGGTTCGCGTCGTTGCACTGGCCACACCCTCGGGGGTGGGTTGCGCTACAAACCCTTGGAGCAAAGCGACGAAGGTGACCGTAAAACCGAACACGATACTTTTAATCACCCCGTTACCCACGTCTTTCCAGACATCCACGCCCCCTTGGATCTGACTCCAAAAAGAACCTGAATCCACCCCAATCATCAAAACACCCACCACCCAACCGCCAATAATTCCCATCGCGCTGAAAACTGCAGCAAGCAAGGGCATCGAAATCACTCCGGCCCAAAATCGCGGCGCCAAGACACGTTGAACAGGGTCTACCGCCATCATTTCCATCACGCTGAGTTGCTCGCCCGCTTTCATCAAACCTATTTCTGCTGTGAGGGACGTCCCAGCACGTCCGGCAAATAACAGCGCCGTGACGACTGGGCCGAGCTCCCGTACCAAACTCAAAGTCACCAACAAGCCCAAGGCCTCCGAGGAGCCGTAGCGCTGCAGTGTGTAATATCCTTGCAGGCCAAAAACAAAACCCACGAAAAGGCCAGAAACCGCAATGATGGCAAGCGAATAGTTACCTAAAAAATGGATTTGATCGCGAATCAAACCAAAGCGACGCAAACTGGAGGCGAAGGTTTTCAATAGACGAACAAAAAGCCGCGCTCCGTAGCCCAAATCCGCCATCTGACGGCGCATCGCAAAGCCAATATCTGCTAACTTCTGGCCGTTCATCGCGTCGCTCCCACACCAAAATCTTCTTCTACGCTGACACCGGGGTAATGAAACCGCACCGGGCCGTCAGGCAAGGCATTCACATACTGATAAACCAAGGGGTCTTGGCTCTTACGAACTTCGTCAGGCGTTCCTTGGGTCGCAATTTTGCCGTTGGCCAAAATAATGACATGGTCGGCAATCGCAAAGGTTTGCTCTAATTCGTGTGACACAAAAATACTGGTCAGTCCCATCGAGTCATTGAGCTGGCGAATCAATCGCGCAGCCGTTCCCAATGAAATGGGATCTAAACCGGAAAAAGGCTCGTCATACATCACCAACTCAGGATCCAAGGCAATGGCCCGGGCCAAAGCAATGCGCCGCGCCATCCCGCCAGAAACCTCACTGGGCATCAAATCACGCGCTCCGCGCAAACCGACGGCATTGAGTTTCATCAAAACAATATCGCGAATGAGGCTTTCAGACAAATGGGTGTGCTCGCGCAATGGGAATGCCACATTTTCAAAAACAGACAAATCAGCAAACAATGCGCCGAACTGGAAAAGCATGCCCATGCGCCGGCGGGCCGCGTACAACTGCGTATGGTTCATGCGGGTCACATCATCGCCATCAAAAAGCAACTCGCCCGATTGCGCGGTATTCTGTCCGCCAATTAACCGCAAAATGGTTGTCTTTCCTCCACCCGATGCGCCCATAAGGGCCGTGACTTTCCCACGAGGAACAGTCAATGAAATTCCATCCAGAATCACCCGCTCTCCGTAACCGAAGCGTAGGTTTTTCAGTTCAACAAGTGGGGAGTCGGTGTTTGAGGCCATAAAAGGAAAAGGCTGGGAGATTACCCAGCCTTTGGATCATACGGAATTTTACCGCCTCTAATAAGACATTAGCGAGGCAAATCGCTGACGCCCATCAAGAACTCATCCACGGCCCGTGCGGCTTGGCGGCCCTCGCGAATGGCCCAAACCACCAAGGATTGGCCGCGACGGACGTCTCCCGCAGCAAACACTTTGGGGGTGTTGGTGGCATACCCACCCACAAGCTCGGAAGTAGCTTTGGCGTTGCCACGGGCATCTTTTTCGACACCAAAGCCGTCCAAAACAGTGGCCACAGGGTTCACAAACCCCATCGCGAGCAAAACCAAGTCGGCTTTGATAATTTCTTCGGTTCCGGCTACTTCAACCATCTTGCCGTCTTTCCATTCAACACGCACCGTTTTCACGCCAGTGACCTGGCCTTTTTCTCCAACAAACTCTTTGGTGGAGATAGCGAATTCGCGTTGAAGAATCCCTTTTTCAGCGCTTTCTTCGTGGCTGGAGCTGGTTCGCAATTTAAGCGGCCAATAGGGCCAAACCAAAGGCTTATCTTCTTGCTCAGGCGGCAAGGGCATCACTTCGAACTGAACCACACCCAGAGCGCCGTGGCGTGTGCTGGTGCCCACGCAGTCAGAGCCCGTATCTCCTCCGCCGATCACGACGACATGTTTGCCGTCGGCACGAATTTGTTCAATTTTTTGGTCTTTGAGCTTGTCACCCGCGTTGAGCTTATTTTGCTGCGGTAAGAACTCCATCGCAAAGTGAATGCCTGCCAAGTCACGACCTGGCGCGGGCAAATCACGTGACTGCTCGGAGCCACCTGTTAACAACACCGCATCAAAATCTTTTTGCAGTTGTGCGGGGGTGATGGTCTGGGCCGCCCAGTTGGTGACCTTCGAGCCTTGAGGGAGTTCGCCCACCATCACGCTGGTGCGGATAGTGACACCTTCGGCTTCAAGCTGATGGGCCCGTCGATCGATATGCGACTTTTCCATCTTGAAGTCAGGAATACCATAGCGTAGCAAGCCACCAATGCGGTCATTTTTTTCAAACAGTGTGACGTCGTGACCGACGCGGGCAAGCTGTTGGGCCGCAGCCATTCCCGCGGGGCCCGAACCCACCACGGCCACTTTTTTGCCGGTCTTCACTTTGGGTGGCTGGGCCGTAACCCAGCCCTCGGCCCACGCACGGTCGATGATGGCATGTTCGATGGACTTGATCCCGACAGCGTCGCCATTGACGTTCAAAGTACACGCGGCTTCGCACGGAGCGGGACAAATACGGCCGGTGAATTCTGGGAAATTGTTGGTGCTGTGCAGCACGTCAATCGCGTTCTTCCAATCGCCTTGGTAAACCAATTCATTGAAGTCTGGAATGATGTTGTTGACAGGGCAACCGTTATTGCAAAACGGGGTTCCACAGTCCATGCAGCGGGCACTTTGATCTTTGGCTTGAGATGCGTCAAGCCCAATCACGAACTCTTTGTAATTTTTCAAACGCTCGGGAACGCCTTTGTAGCCCTCCTCGATACGCTCAAATTCCATAAAACCAGTAATTTTTCCCATGATGACTAATCCTTATCGTGTTGGTATGCAGGGCTTAGTGAACCGCTTTAGCGGGCTTCTTGTTCGCCGCTGCCAAGGTCTCAGGTTTAGCCATTTTTTTTGCATAAATTTCGCCCAAAGCGCGCTTGTATTCTGTTGGGAACACTTTTACGAACTTGGTTCGCGCACTGTCCCATTGGTCTAGCAATTCGCGAGCGCGCTTGCTTCCGGTCCAGCGGTTGTGGTCTTCTAGAAGCTTGCGCAACTGGGCCTCATCGGTCTCGCCCCGGTGCCATACCGCTTTGTCAATTTGCGCCTCTTGTTCTTTGGCAGTCAGCACTTTATCTAAGCTCACCATGGAGGTATTGCAGCGGCTGGCGAACTGTCCGTCTTCGTCATAGACGTAGGCAACCCCACCACTCATCCCTGCGGCAAAGTTACGGCCTGTTTTCCCCAAAACGGCAACCGTGCCGCCAGTCATGTATTCACAGCCGTGGTCGCCAGTTCCTTCAATCACGGCCGTCGCACCAGATAAGCGCACCGCAAAGCGTTCGCCGCCCACACCGCTGAAAAACGCCTCACCTGTGGTCGCTCCGTACATCACGGTGTTGCCCACAATGGTGTTACGAACCGCATCCCCTCGGAAGTCGATACTGGGTCGAACGACTACTCGGCCGCCGCTCAATCCTTTACCGGTGTAGTCATTGGCATCCCCAATCAAATACAAGGTAATTCCTTTGCACAAAAAGGCTCCGAAAGATTGGCCGCCTGTGCCTTCGAGCTGAATGCGAATAGAGTCATCAGGCAAACCTTCCGGATGCACCATCGTGACTGCGCCTGAGAGCATGGCACCGACTGAACGATTCACATTGCGCGCAACTTCCATGAACTGCACTCGTTCGCCCTTGTCAATCGCGGGGCGGCTCTTGGCAATCAAAATGTTATCTAGCGCCTTTTCTAGGCCGTGGTCTTGCGTCTCGGTTTGAAAGCGCGGTACATCGGCTGGAACCTGGGGCTGGGCAAATAAACGGCTGAAATCTAATCCGCTGGCCTTCCAGTGTTCAATGCCTTTGCGCATATCCAATAAGTCAGAGCGCCCGATCAAATCATCGAACTTTCGGATTCCCAACTGGGCCATGATGTGGCGAACTTCTTCGGCAATAAAGAAGAAGTAATTCACCACATGCTCAGGCTTACCAGAAAACTTTTGGCGCAGAACCGGGTCTTGCGTAGCCACTCCAACCGGGCAGGTATTGAGGTGGCACTTTCGCATCATGATGCAGCCTTCAACCACCAGCGGCGCGGTAGCAAAACCAAACTCATCGGCGCCCAACAAGGCACCAATCGCCACATCGCGTCCGGTTTTCATTTGACCATCGGCCTGAACTCGAATGCGACTGCGCAAACGATTCAGCACCAAAGTTTGCTGCGTTTCAGCCAATCCGATTTCCCATGGGCTGCCGGCGTGCTTGATGGAGGACCAAGGAGAAGCCCCGGTTCCGCCATCGTGTCCTGCAATCACCACGTGGTCACTCTTGCATTTAGCAACCCCTGCGGCGATGGTGCCGACTCCAATTTCAGACACTAGCTTGACGCTGATGCTTGAGTGTGGCGCTACGTTTTTCAGATCGTGAATCAACTGCGCCAAGTCTTCAATTGAGTAAATATCGTGGTGGGGCGGGGGTGAAATTAAGCCCACACCAGGCACTGAGTGGCGCAGTCGGCCAATGTACTCAGATACTTTGCTGCCTGGTAACTGTCCACCTTCACCGGGCTTGGCGCCTTGGGCCATCTTGATTTGAATTTGGTCCGCGCTGGTCAAGTATTCCGCTGTGACCCCAAACCGGCCCGAGGCCACTTGTTTAATTTTGGAGCGCATGGAGTCGCCCGCATTCAAGGCGTAATCCACCTCAAAGATTTCCTTGCCCAAAAGGTCAGACATGGTCTGGCCTTTTTGGATCGGAATGCCTTTGAGTTCGTTGCGGTAGCGCAAGGGATCTTCGCCGCCTTCGCCCGTATTGCTTTTACCGCCGATGCGGTTCATGGCAATGGCCAGCGTAGCGTGGGCCTCCGTGGAAATAGAGCCCAAGGACATCGCACCTGTGGCAAAGCGTTTGACGATCTCTTTGGCTGGTTCCACTTCGTCAACCGAGATGGCTTTGGCCGGGTCAATTTTGAACTCGAATAATCCGCGCAAGGTGAGATGACGGCGGCTTTGGTCGTTGATCAGCTGCGCGTATTCTTTGTAGGTGTTCCAGTTATTGGCGCGTGTGCTGTGCTGGAGTTTGGCGATGGCGTCAGGTGTCCACATGTGTTCTTCGCCCCGTGCACGCCAAGCGTATTCGCCACCTGCATCTAAGGCGTTTGCCAACACCGGGTCAGTGCCAAAGGCAGCTTTGTGGGTACGAATCGCCTCCTCTGCAATTTCAAAAACACCAATGCCTTCGACGCGGCTGGGGGTGCCCGTAAAGTATTTTGAAATGGTGTCTGACGACAAGCCGATCGCCTCAAAGAGTTGCGCACCGCAGTAGCTCATGTAGGTACTCACGCCCATCTTTGACATGATTTTTGACAAGCCTTTACCAACCGCTTTGATGTAGTTGTAAATGGCTTTTTCTGCGGTGAGGTCCCCTGGCAAGTCTTTGCACACATGGGCCAGCGTTTCCATAGCCAAGTAGGGGTGAACCGCCTCTGCGCCATAACCTGCGAGAACCGCAAAGTGATGGACCTCGCGCGCGGTTCCGGTTTCTACAACCAAACCTGCTGTGGTTCGCAAGCCACCCAAGACCAAATGCTGGTGAATCGCAGACAAAGCCAAAAGTGCGGGAATAGCCACTTGGGTCGCCGACATCGCACGGTCGCTGATGATGAGAATATTTTTTCCGCTCTTTATGGCATCGACTGCTTCAGCACACAGTGAGGCCAATTTCGCTTCTACGCCTTCACGCCCCCAAGACACGGGGTAGGTGATATCCAAGGTGTAACTTCTGAATTTTCCTTGGGTATGGCGCTCAATATCCCGCAATTTAGCCATGTCCTCAAAGTTGAGTACAGGCTGCGCAACTTCCAGCCGCATGGGCGGATTCACTTGGTTGATATCGAGCAGGTTAGGTTTGGGTCCTACAAACGAGACCAAAGACATCACGATCGCTTCGCGAATGGGGTCAATCGGCGGGTTGGTGACCTGTGCAAACAGCTGTTTAAAGTAGTTGTACAACGGTTTGTTTTTGTCGCTTAAAACGGCCAGCGGACTGTCATTACCCATGGAGCCTAAGGCTTCTTCGCCGGCGGTTGCCATCGGGGCAATCAGAAACTTCAAGTCTTCTTGGGTAAAACCAAACGCTTGCTGGCGATCCAATAAACTGGTTTCTTGATCATTCACGATTGGCTGTGCGCCCCCACCGACTACGTCGTCCAACTTGATTCGTAAATTTTCAATCCACTGCTTGTAGGGTTTGCTGTTTGCCAGACCCGATTTCAGTTCTTCGTCGTCGATCATCCGACCTTGTTCTAAGTCGATGAGAAACATTTTTCCGGGTTGCAAGCGCCATTTGCGAACAATTTTATTTTCAGGCACAGGCAATACGCCGGACTCTGAGCCCATGATGACCAAGTCATCATCGGTAATGCAGTAACGCGATGGCCGCAGCCCATTGCGGTCTAAGGTCGCGCCAATTTGGCGTCCGTCTGTAAACACAATGGACGCTGGACCGTCCCATGGCTCCAGCATGGCTGCGTGGTACTCGTAAAACGCTTTGCGCCGCTCGTCCATGGTGGTGTGGTTTTCCCAAGGTTCGGGAATCATCATCATCATGGCTTGGCTGATGGGGTAACCCGCCATCGTCAAAAGCTCCAAGCAATTGTCGAATGTCGCTGTATCGGATTGGTCTGCGAAACTGATGGGGTAGAGCTTCTGTAAATCTTGCGCGAGCACTGGTGATGACATCACACCCTCACGCGCTTTCATCCAGTTGTAATTACCTTTAACCGTATTGATCTCACCGTTGTGCGCTACGTAGCGGTAGGGGTGCGCTAAGGGCCACTCAGGGAACGTATTGGTTGAGAAGCGCTGGTGCACCAGACCCAAAGCAGAGATGCAGCGGGCATCTTGCAGGTCATAAAAATAGGTGCCGACCTGGTCTGCCAGCAGCAGCCCTTTGTAGATGACTGTTCGGCTCGACATGCTCGGAACATAGTATTCCTTGCTGTGCTTTAAATTGAGATGCTGAATGGCCGCGCTGGCGGTTTTGCGAATAACGTATAGCTTGCGTTCCAGTGCATCTTGAACAATCACGTCATTGCCACGGCCAATAAATACTTGGCGAATGATGGGCTCTTTTTCACGCACGGTTGGAGACATGGGCATGTCTTTATTGACGGGGACATCACGCCAACCCAACAACACTTGGCCCTCCGCCTTGATGGCACGTTCCATCTCTTGCTCGCACGCCAAACGCGACGCATGTTCCTTGGGCAAGAAAATCATCCCTACGCCGTATTCACCTGCGGGGGGAAGCGTTACGCCGATGGATCCGTTGGGCGCCTCGCCATTTCGGGCCATTTCTTCGCGGTACAAAGCGTCCGGCAGCTGAATCAAAATTCCTGCGCCATCGCCCATTAACTTATCCGCCCCGACGGCACCCCGGTGATCCAAGTTCTCCAAAATCTTGAGGGCGTTGCTGACAATGCTATGGCTCTTCTCGCCTCGGATATGGGCTACAAAACCAACGCCGCAGGCATCGTGTTCGCTGGAAGAAGAATACAGACCGTGGTCTTGAAGATACTTGATTTCGGCAGCCGTAGTCATGGCGCACTCCTGAAAAATGAAAATGGATGTAGAGCCTACCGCACTGCAGCAAAAACTCCAAGCACTTTAATTGGGGTCAGATTCCAATTTAAGTCGGAATACCAATGTTCGGAATTATTTAGGGACACATTGGAATTTTATTTAATTTTTCAATAATTCAAAAGCGTTACCGAGGAGGTTATGGTTTTGCGACTTTCGTCGGCCTGCCTGCCACTGCTTTGCTGGCGCGTCTTTGCGTCCTTTTTTGTAAATCATCTACAAATTCAGGTTCGCCCAGGGCCCAGCCCCGCAGGGTGGCATCCGTCAAGGCCGACTGTTGAGCCGAGTTAACACCCTCTTGCAACAGCTGTGCGTACGCCGCCTCACGGGCAAACGGCGTGTTACCTAACTCCCAAAACAAGGGGTGCGGGGTAATGAGCCGATCGGTTCTTCGCCCAACGAAATGGGCAAACGATGACCAAGGGTAGTCCCCAGCCTGCGCGACCATACCTGCGCGAACAGGGTTCAGATCGATATACGCCATACAGGCTAGCAAATAGCGCTCGGTCTGAATCAGGGTTGATTTGAAACGGCCTTCCCATAAGGTTCCAGAACGGCCTTGGCGATCATTGAAGTAGCGAACGTAACGCCTTCCGACAGCCTGCATCATTTGGGCCAATCCCTCCGTCGTTTGAGGCGTTGCAAGAAGGTGGAAATGGTTACCCATCAAGACATACGCGTGAATAGCGACTTCAAATTTATTGGAATTTTCTTCCAATAAATCGAGCATCATTTGGTAATCCGCAGTAGCAATAAAAATCGGCTGCCTGTTATTGCCCCGTTGAATGATGTGGTGCGCAAAGCCCGGTAGCGTTAAACGGGGTAAGCGTGCCACAGCATTTTTTCCAAAATGACATTCAAATAAATGGGGATGGGGTCCTGATTTTGCGCAGCCTACTTGTTTTTTGTAACACGCACTTTGCTGCCCGTCGTGACGATAGTCACGGCATCACCCGCAGCAAGAATTTCGCTGGCCTTGGCTTGAACAATCGCGCGGCGGTCTCCGTTTTTAAGCTGCACAATAATCTCGAACGCCTCTTCGCGGGTCGTCATGCGTTCAATTGCATTACCGACTGCTGCGCCAGCTACCGCACCTAAAACACCCAAAACTTGCTGCTCCCGTTGGACACCGCTTCCGCCACTGCCGCCGAGTGCACCGATAACACCACCGGCCGCGGCACCAATACCACTTTGGCTTCCGTCCACAGTCACTGGGCGAATGGAGATAACCACCCCATCTTGAATTTGAGACATGATTTGCGCATTCTCACG
>JBAXOC010000014.1:0-14682 GCA_037133455.1 Comamonadaceae bacterium
GTTTCAAACAGGTCAGCGGCCATACCAGCGCAGTCGCCAACGTTGTCGCCCACGTTGTCAGCAATCACAGCAGGGTTGCGGGGGTCGTCCTCGGGGATTCCGGCTTCTACTTTGCCGACCAAGTCAGCGCCTACGTCAGCGCCCTTGGTGAAAATTCCACCGCCCAAGCGGGCAAAGATAGAAATAAGCGAAGAACCAAAGGCAAAGCCAATCAAAGGGTTCAGTTTGGCTGCGGTCACTGCGCCGTCTGGTACCAAGTACCAGTAAAAGCCAGTGACGCCAAGCAGGCCTAATCCGACTACCAACATGCCGGTAATGGCACCGCCGCGAAAAGCGACGTCCAACGCTGGGCCAATACCCCGGGTTGCGGCTTGGGCGGTTCGCACGTTAGCGCGGACGGAAACGTTCATTCCAATAAAGCCGCATGCGCCTGAAAGCACCGCACCGACGACAAAGCCAACGGCGCTTAAGGGGTCGAGAAAAAGAGCGATCAAGATAGCCAAAACCACGCCGACCATGGAAATGGTCTTGTATTGGCGGGAAAGGTAAGCGGCGGCTCCGGTTTGAATGGCGGCCGCAATTTCTTGCATCCGGGCGTTACCCGCGTCTTGGGAAAGAATCCAGCTGCGTGCCCAAACACCGTAAATTACGGCGATCAAGCCACAGCCCAGCGCGAGAATCAATGCTGAGTTGCCTGTCATAGAAAAATCTCTCTTTTGGTTGTTTGACGAAGAAGGGGGCAACGCTAGCGACGCCCCCGCTGCGTTGCTTCCTCAGTGCCCCGAACCTCAAAACTACCCGGAGTTGATTGGCCAACAGTCGAAATGTAGCCGCAAAAGCGCGTGATTCAGCTCAGACGCAAGTACCAAGTCAGTAAAATCAGGGTTAATCCTATGTTCCCACCCTCACTTTAAGCAAAGAGTTTTTCATGTCCCTAGACAAAGTCACCCCCGGCAGCAAAGTTCCAGACGCCTTCAACGTCATTATTGAGATTCCCATGAACGCCGATCCGGTGAAGTATGAAGTCGATAAAGCCACAGGCGCCATTTTTGTGGACCGCTTCATGAGTACGGCCATGCACTACCCGACCAATTACGGTTACGTACCTAAAACCATTTCTGGTGATGGCGACCCGGTGGATGTCTTGGTGATCACCCCGGTTCCCTTGATCCCTGGCGTGGTCGTGACCTGCCGGGCGATCGGTATTTTGAAAATGGAAGACGAAGCGGGCCAAGACGGAAAAGTATTGGCAGTTCCCGTTGAAAAAATTCTTTCGCTGTATACCCAATGGCAAAAGCCTGAAGACTTAAATCCATTGCGCCTGAAAACGATTTCCCATTTCTTTGAGCACTACAAAGACCTCGAAGAAGGTAAATGGGTCAAGATTTTGGGCTGGGAAGGCCCTGAGTCGGCCCAAAAAGAAATCATGGACGGCATTGCCAATTACCAAAAGGAAAATTCCTAAGGCGGGTTGGCCGTCTTAAAAGGCGTTCGTTGGGCTAAGTCTTCAAGGTAATTCCCAACGCCTTCTTGCTCGCGTTCTAAAAAGCGAGCAACTGCGTCTGAAAATGCCGGGTGCGCCAGCCAGTGGGCGCTCTGCGTTTTGACCGGAAGCAGGGCGCGTGCCATTTTGTGCTCGCCCTGCGCGCCGCCTTCAAAGCGCTGGTAGCCCTGAGTAATACACCATTGCAATGGCTGGTAATAGCAGGCTTCAAAGTGCAAGCAATCAACCCGCTCAAGTGCGCCCCAGTAACGGCCATAGGCGACTTTAGGATGGCCTTGCCCCCCCTTTTGATCTCCACCGGACACGGCAATCAAGCTGCAGGCGATGGGTTGCTGATTGCGCTCAGCAATAAAGAGCAACCAGTTCCCGGCCATGTTGCTTTGCATTTGTTCGAAGAAGTCACGGCTTAAATACGGGGCGTTACCGTGCTCTAAATACGTGCGCTCGTAGCAGCGATAAAAAAAGTCCCAGTCTGCGCTGTTGATGTCAGCGCCTTGACACCAGCGAAATTGAACCCCTGCGTCTGCAACTTTGCGCCGTTCTTGGCGGATTTTTTTTCTTTTCTCCTGGGTCAACGTCGTTAAAAAAGAATCAAAGTCAGAGTAGGGATTGAGGCTATTTTCCCAATGAAACTGAACCGTATCTCGCAGCATCAGACCCGCTTCTTCGCAGGCCTTGGCATCGGTGGGCGACAAAAATAACAAATGCAAAGAAGACAGTTGATGGTCTTTGCACCAAGACAGGAGTTCTTGAATTAAGGCCGTTCGAGCAGCGGGGTTTTTTGCAAGTAGTCGGGCACCAGGTACAGGCGTAAAAGGCACGGCGACCAAGGCTTTGGGGTAATACGCCAAGCCGTGCTGCTGATAGGCGTTGGCCCAGGCCCAGTCAAAGACGTACTCCCCGTAGGAATGGTCTTTCAAGTACAAAGGGCAAGCCGCAATCAGTTCGCCCGCTTTTTCCAGCAGCAGAAAGTGCGGCGTCCATCCGGTGGCTTGGCAGGCACTGCCACTGGTTTGCATGGCGGCAAGGTAGGCGTATTGAAGGAAGGGGCTGGGATCGGGCAGCGCTAAAACCAAGGCATCCCAAGCCTGGGGGCTCACCTCTTGGATCGATTCGACGACCCGAGTGACATAATCAATTGCAGGCATAGCTGAGGGACATTTCCTTTGCGATGTTTTGTAGAGCGCTCAACTTTTCTTTATCCATAATTTTCGGTTCATGACTCTCAAAATTTGTGTAGCGCAGCTTAACTTTATCGTAGGCGATTTAGCCGGCAACGTCCAAAAGATAAGTGACGCTGCGCAACATTCCTATGCCCAGGGTGCCCGCTTACTGTTAACTCCAGAATTGTCGATTTGTGGATATGCCGCAGAAGATTTGTACTTGCGACCTGCCTTTATGCAGGCCTGCGATGATGCGCTGAAAGTCCTAACCGAGCAGCTCGCTGGGTTAAAAGGGATGGCGGTAGTGGTCGGCCACCCGCAAGGTGGCGACAGTCGCACGTCTTCAGTTTCTGTTACGGAGCGGTTCAATTGTGCGAGCGTGCTGTCTGAAGGACGGGTGCTAGCCACCTACGCCAAACGCGAATTACCCAACTACCAAGTATTCGATGAGAGACGGTATTTCACCCCCGGTAATGGGGTTTGTGTTTTTGAGGCTGGTGAAGCGGGCTCCAAAATTAAGGTGGGTTTGCTCATTTGTGAAGACGCCTGGTTTGAAGCACCGGCCCGATTGGCCAAAGCTGCTGGAGCAACAGTCCTCGCTGTTATCAATGCGTCTCCGTTTCATATGGGAAAAGGCTACGAGCGGGAAGCCATGATGGCCGAGCGATGCGTCGCCACGGGATTGCCTTTGGTCTATGCCCATTTAGTAGGGGGTCAAGACGAATTAGTTTTTGAGGGCCATTCGTTTGCTTTATCAGCCGATGGTGCAGTCGCTGCCCGAGCGCCTAGTTTTAAAGAATCGCTGTTTGAGGTGCAATGGAATTCAAGCGCCCAGACGATGCATGGAAAGATAGAGCCGGTTCGCAGCCATGAAGCCGATGTGTGGGATGCTTTGGTTTTAGGGGTGCGCGACTACATTGGGAAAAATGGATTTCCAGGCGCACTACTAGGGCTCTCAGGTGGGATTGATTCTGCGGTTGTGTTGGCGGTCGCTGTGGACGCGCTCGGGGCAGATAAGGTACGCACCGTTATGATGCCGTCGCCCTACACCGCAGACATCAGTTGGATTGATGCGCGAGAGATGGCGCAGCGCATGGGTGTGCGTTACGACGAAATTTCTATCCAGCCTGAGTTTGAAGCCTTTAAAGCGTCATTGTCAGCAGATTTTGCAGGCCGCTCAGAAGACACTACCGAAGAAAACATCCAAGCCCGCATACGTGGAACCTTGCTCATGGCCTTGAGCAATAAATTTGGCAGCATTGTTTTAACTACCGGTAATAAATCGGAGATGGCAACGGGGTATTGCACGCTGTACGGTGATATGGCCGGTGGCTTTGCAGTAATCAAAGATCTTTTGAAAACCCGGGTTTTTACTCTGGCCCGTTGGCGCAACGCCAACAATCCTTACGCGACGTGCGACAACCCCATTCCTGAGCGCATCCTCACCCGAGCCCCAAGCGCTGAACTGCGGGCCGACCAGACCGACCAAGACAGCTTGCCAGACTACGCGGTGTTGGATGCGATTGTGGAGCGCTACATGGAAAACGACGAAAGCATCGAAGCCATTGTGGCTTCAGGATTTTCGCCCGCCGATGTAGATAAAGTCACCCGGCTGATTAAACTTAACGAATACAAGCGCCGACAATCTCCGGTTGGAATTCGCTTAAGCCCCCGAAGTTTTGGTAAAGATTGGCGTTATCCTATTACCAACCGTTTCCGGGCTTGAACCTTTTGTCTTTTCTTTGGATATTTCATGAAACAAATCACTGCCATCATTAAGCCCTTCAAACTCGAGGAAGTCCGAGAAGCGCTCGCTGAATGCGGCGCCTCCGGCTTGACCGTCACCGAGGTGAAAGGCTTCGGTCGTCAAAAAGGCCATACCGAGCTGTACCGGGGCGCGGAATATGTGGTCGATTTTTTGCCTAAAGTCAAAGTCGAAGTGGTCGTTAAAGCCATGGACGTCGACCGCTGCGTGGATGCCATTGTGAAAGCGGCGTACACCGGAAAAATCGGTGATGGCAAGATTTTTGTGACCACGGTAGAACGTGTGGTGCGCATTCGCACCGGTGAACTCGACGATACGGCGATTTAAAAAACGCGGTTAATGCAAGCGGTGGTAAAGGGCTGCGCCCCAAATACCTGCGCACAACGCTAAGCAAAGAAAGACAGCTGCGCTGCCCATATCTTTGGCACGCTTGGAGAGGTCATGCCACTCGGGTCCAATGCGGTCGATGGCAGACTCTACCGCGGTGTTGAGCAATTCGACCACCATCAACAAAATAATGGACCCGATCAGCAGCGCAACTTGAACCCAATCGGTGCCAACCCAAAACGAGAGTGGAATCAGCACGATGGCCGCAATACATTCTTGGCGAAACGCAGGCTCGTCCCATCCAGCACGCAATCCTGCGAATGAATACAGCATCGCGTGAAAAAGCCGACTGAGGCCTTTTCGGTCTTTTTGGGGGTTGGCCGAGAGGGCTTTTGAATCGGGGGTTTTCTCTTGCATACTTTGGATTATCGGCTCAGTGGAGTCGACGATACCAACCTTGTTTTGGCGGCGGCGTCATGCCAAAACTGGCCCTGTGGGTGAAAGCGGCTCAGAATCGCCCAAACCAGAATCCAGCCCACCACGATGACGCTGGTTTCTAGGGTATCGACCTCCAAGGGAGCCAGTACCAGCAAGGGCGGCAGAAACCACACCCACGAAAAAACATAACGTAGCAAGGCGCGCTTTTGTGAAACGGCTTCGCCTTGAAGATCGACCAGGCGAATATTCCACGTTTTCATAGCCAAAGTTTGGCCTTTTGACCAAAACCACACGAAGTAAATACCGAAAATTAAAAAGATGAAAGCCTGAAGCGCATGGCGGTTGTCAAGGGCATTGCGTGTTTGGCTTAGCGTGCTAAATAGGTATCCAGCAATAAAAACTACGCCAAATAAGAGCATTCCCTCGTACACCCAGCAGGCCATCCGTCGCCACAGGCCAGGCGTTTTCATTTCATTGGAGTTCACAGTTGCTTTCGTCTTTCCCCGCACTGTTAGTTAGCCAGTGCAGAAGTCGGCGAAGTAGAAGAAGCGGCAGCAGCAGCCTTTGGCCGCGGTAGGTGAGGCAACAAGGTGTTGCGATTAATCAAAGGCGTTGAATTTTTGTCGTCAGCCACAGGCGGCGGAGTTTTTCGAGTGACGGGAACCTCAGCGAGCTTTTGGGCTGGAACAGGTTTCGGGGCGACGGCTGCACCTGAGGGTTTTTTGGGAGCGGATTGAGCAAAAGCTTTCTTTTCCTCATCGCTCAAGGCTTGGTAGGTTTCCCATGTCGCAGTGCGGCCATCGGATGGGATTTTTTTGGTGTTGGCAAAATTCAAGCGCGCTTGTTCGCGTTCTTTCGGACTGAGCGCTGCCCACTGAACCATTCTTGCTTGGAGCTTGTCTTTTTCATCCGCGGTCATTTGGGGATGGTTGGCAGACAACGCAATCCACTTTCGCTGATGTCCTGCTGAAAGTTGCCCCCAACTGGCTTCTAGTGACGCCAATGCAATTTTTTGGTCTGCACTGAGGGTATTCCAGGCAACCTTAGGCGAGATTGCAGCTGGTAAGGGTAAAGTTTTACTGGCTGCTTTTGGGGTTAACGGGGCAGTTGGGCCGACGTCTGCTGTCTGGGCTTGGGAAGCAAAAGGGAGAAAAAGCGCGATGAGCAAGACACCAAGCGCATTCCAGGATCGAGGTCGGGGCATTGAAGTATGAATCAGCAAGATGCGCAGTTTAATCCCGTGCGGATGCCTTGAGGAACTGGGCGAATCCAGCGTCCGTGTAGGCGTTTGGTGGAAGTTCGTCCGTCAAAATAGCGGTATCCACTTCAGCCAACTCTTGGGCCCGCTGATTTTCTTGAAGTACGCCAATCCCCATTAATCCGACGAGCAATGCGACCAAGGGCACCAAGCTAGCAGCTCTGCCCCAGAATCCGAAATGCGCATCGCCACCCAGCGTAGCGGTGGCGTTATTGGCAAAAACGGAAGTTGCGGTTTCGATTTTCAATATGCGACGCTTGGCGATGGCCTGCATCCGCGACGCACGCAAGCGCTCCATCACATCAGCAGGAATTTGGTTGGCCGATGGGTCTAGCCAAGCAGAAAGCCGTGCACCATAGGCGTCGATGAGTTGTTCTGAATTTCGATTTTGCATCATTGATTGATTATTCATACATGTATTCCCTTGGCAATAAGTGCCTTTCCTAATGCGGCTACTGCTCTAGAACAGTGCGTTTTGACGCTCCCCTGGGAGCAACCCATCGCAGTAGCGGTTTCGGCAACGTCCATTTCTTCCCAATAACGCATGAGGAAGGCTTCTCGTTGACGTGCAGGGAGGTCCTGAATTGCCATTTCTATCTGTTGCAAGGTTTGGGCCCGATCCGCTTGATTTTCCGCACTTTCATTTTGCTCACTGTTGGCAGATTGGGACAATACCTCCAAAATATTAAAGTTATCGTCTTCATTTCCAGATTCAAAATCGCTCATCCGGGAAAAAAGAGCATTTTGGGTCTTTTGCCTACGAAACCAGTCCATGGTGCAGTTGACCAAAATACGCTGAAACAGCATGGGAAGCTCTTCAGGGGATTTGTGCCCGTAGTGTTCGGCGAGCTTCATCATGCTGTCTTGGACAATGTCCAGGGCGGATTCTTCGTTGCGAACGTGGTACATGGAGCGCTTAAAGGCGCGTTTCTCCACGCTTTTTAAAAAATCGGAGAGCTCTTGTTCGGTGGCCAAAAGACTTAAACCTCAAGCGGAGAATGGAAGTGACACACTGACCAAGGATTCCTAAATGGTTTGCTTAGCGGTCGATTATTCCATTCTTACGCAGCATTTGTCCTTCACTTTCTAAAATCGCATGTTGCAGTGCGATAATCCCAGTTGCAGTAAAAAAGCAAACGGGTCATGGTTCGGCGCAACATTCAATGCGCTTATGGCTTTGACCTCAAGTTCCAACGCGGCTCCACAAGAGTTTGCGAAGGGGCACCCAAGGTCTTTCGTTAGAGAAATTCACAAAGGTTCATCATGGAAATATCAAAAGCAGAAATGGCTTCGGCCGGTGCCGCGTTAGAAAACGCAGGCGCAAATTCAACCCAAGAACTGCGTGGCGCAGAAATTTTGGTCAAAGCTCTCCAAGCAGAGAACGTTAAATATATCTGGGGTTACCCCGGCGGCGCGGTGCTGCATATTTACGATGCTTTCTATAAACAAGACACGATTCAGCACGTTTTAGTGCGCCATGAGCAGGCCGCTGTGCACGCGGCCGATGGCTATGCCCGTGCAACCGGTGACGTAGGTGTTGCGCTGGTAACGTCGGGTCCCGGTGTGACCAATGCGGTCACTGGAATCGCAACGGCCTATATGGACAGCATACCGATGGTGATTATTACGGGTCAAGTACCGACCCACGCCATTGGATTAGACGCCTTCCAAGAGTGCGATACCGTGGGCATTACTCGCCCGATTGTGAAGCACAACTTCTTGGTAAAAGACGCCCGGGATATGGCTGAGACCATGAAAAAAGCGTTTCATATTGCGCGCAGTGGGCGTCCTGGTCCGGTGGTAGTTGATATCCCTAAGGACGTCTCCTTCAAAAAAGTGCCTTATGCCGGTTACCCGGCTACTGTAGAAATGCGATCGTACAACCCCGTGCGCAAGGGCCACGGCGGACAGATTCGCAAAGCTCTGCAGCTTTTGTTAGCGGCAAAACGACCCTATATTTACACCGGCGGCGGCGTTTTGTTAAGTAACGCGTCTGCGGAGTTGCGTACTTTGGTGGACATGCTGGGCTACCCTTGCACCAATACCTTGATGGGCCTTGGGGCTTACCCAGCCAGCGATAGAAAATTCTTGGGTATGTTGGGCATGCACGGAACAGTAGAAGCCAACAACGCCATGCAGCACTGCGATGTCTTGTTGGCAGTGGGTGCGCGTTTTGATGACCGAGTGATTGGCAATCCCAAACACTTTGCGCAGAACGAGAGAAAGATCATTCATATTGACATTGATCCCTCAAGTATTTCCAAGCGTGTCAAGGTAGATATCCCGATTGTGGGTGATGTCAAAGACGTGCTCCTAGAGATGATCGCCATGATCAAAGAAGGCGCAGTCAAACCTGACAGCAACGCCTTGGGTGCTTGGTGGGACACGATTGAAGGTTGGCGCAAACGCGACTGCATGAAGTACAACCCGGGCAAAGGGGATGTGATCAAACCGCAGTACGTGGTGGAAACGCTTTGGAATATGACCAAAGATGTAGAGACCTACATTACTTCGGACGTCGGTCAACACCAGATGTGGGCGGCGCAATACTATAAATTCGACGAGCCTCGGCGCTGGATCAACTCCGGGGGCTTGGGCACGATGGGTGTCGGTATCCCTTATGCGATGGGTATCAAATTAGCTAAGCCTGAAAGCGAAGTTTTTTGCATTACAGGCGAAGGCTCAGTACAAATGTGTATTCAAGAGCTGTCAACTTGCTTGCAATACAACACGCCGATCAAAATCGTGGCGCTCAATAACCGTTACTTAGGTATGGTTCGCCAGTGGCAAGAGGTGGAATACGAAGGCCGCTACAGTCATAGTTACATGGATGCACTGCCTAATTTTGTGAAATTAGCGGAAGCTTACGGCCATGTGGGAATGCTGATTGAGCGCCCTGAAGATGTAGAGCCCGCTTTGCGTGAGGCGCGGCGACTGAAAGACAGAACCGTGTTTATGGATTTCCGCACAGACCCGACAGAGAACGTATTCCCCATGGTGCAAGCCGGTAAGGGCATCACTGAAATGCTTTTAGGGTCGGAAGATCTCTAAAACCTCCAATCTCAAAATTTATTAATTGACCTATTGACGAATCTATTGTTTGCCAAGCTTTGACGTTACCGCGTCAAGGGGAGGGCAGCGAAAAGAGGGATCTATTTATGAAACACATCATTGCAGTTTTGCTAGAAAACGAACCAGGAGCGCTTTCTCGGGTGGTAGGCTTGTTCTCAGCCCGCGGTTACAACATCGAGTCCTTGACCGTTGCGCCTACCGAGGACCCCAGCCTGTCGCGAATGACTATTCAGACCACCGGCTCAGACGATGTAATTGAGCAGATTACCAAACACCTCAACCGGTTGATTGAAGTGGTGAAGGTTGTAGATTTGACGGAAGGCGCCTACATTGAGCGCGAGTTGATGATGGTAAAAGTCCGCGCAGTAGGCAAAGAGCGCGAAGAGATGAAGCGTATGGCCGACATTTTTCGCGGGCGCATCATTGATGTCACTGAAAAAAGTTACACGATTGAACTCACCGGTGACCAATCCAAGAATGATGCGTTTCTACAGGCGATCGAACACGGCGCAATTTTAGAAACGGTGCGCACGGGATCGAGTGGGATTGGCCGTGGAGAACGTATTTTGCGGGTCTAGCCAATCGCAAGGGTGTATTCTGTGCGCGCGCTTCGGCATGCTCAACGCGAACGGATTTTGATGGCGACGGTATTACTTTTCGCCTTGAGCTGAGGTGGTTTTTTGCAACTAGGCGCCAGACGCCATTATTTATTTCGGAGAAAAAGATGAAAGTTTTTTACGACAAAGATTGTGATCTCAGCCTGATTAAAGGCAAAACGGTCGCCATCATTGGTTACGGCAGCCAAGGCCACGCTCACGCCCAAAATTTGAACGACAGCGGCGTTAAAGTGGTTGTGGGTTTGCGTAAAGGCGGAGCTTCATGGCCTAAGGTTGAAAAAGCCGGCCTCAAGGTGGCAGAAGTAGCCGACGCCGTGCGCTCTGCAGATGTCGTGATGATCTTGTTGCCTGACGAACAAATCGCAACGGTTTATTCGCACGACATTGAGCCCAATATTAAGCAAGGCGCTTCTCTGGTGTTTGCCCACGGCTTTAACGTGCACTACGGCTTGGTATCCCCACGCGCAGACTTAGACGTTTGGATGGTCGCACCTAAGGCGCCAGGGCACACCGTTCGCGGTACGTATGCTCAAGGCGGCGGCGTCCCCCATTTGATTGCGATCCACCAAGACAAATCCGGTCGCACCCGTGACCTCGCTTTGAGCTATGCCATGGCCAATGGCGGCGGCAAAGCGGGCATCATTGAAACCAACTTCCGTGAAGAAACTGAGACCGATTTGTTCGGTGAGCAGGCGGTTCTGTGCGGCGGTACCGTTGAACTGATCAAGGCGGGTTTTGAGACCTTGGTTGAAGCCGGTTATGCGCCTGAGATGGCTTACTTTGAGTGCCTGCATGAGCTCAAACTGATCGTTGACATGATTTATGAAGGCGGCATTGCCAACATGAACTATTCGATCTCCAACAACGCCGAATATGGCGAGTACGTGACGGGTCCAAAGATTGTGACCAGCGCGACGAAAGATGCGATGCGCCAATGTTTGAAAGACATTCAAACCGGCGAATATGCAAAAAGCTTTATTCTGGAAAACAAGGCCGGTGCGCCAACCTTGTTGAGCCGTCGCCGTTTGACTTCAGAGCATCAAATTGAGCAAGTGGGCGAAACGCTCCGCGCCATGATGCCTTGGATCAAAAAGAACAAGCTCGTTGACCAAACTCGCAACTAATGGTTCTTTAAGGATCACCAAAAGGCCACTTCGGTGGCCTTTTGCTTTTTATTGTTCAGAGCCGATGCCAAGTCGTACACTTCAGACTCAAATTTTGTATAGGGAAAGCCTGGACCGTTAAAGGTCATGCCAAGGAAATTGTATGAGTAACGAATTGGATTCAAACATGTCAGATGAAGAAGTCGTTCAGGTGCGTAAGCCCAGAAAGGGGATCTATGTGCTCCCCAATCTATTCACTTTGGCGGCTCTGTTTGGGGGCTTTTACGCCATTGTGATGGCCATGCAAGGCCAGTTCATACAGTCTTCGATTGGTATTTTTTGCGCCATGGTGCTAGACAGTTTGGACGGCCGCGTCGCCCGAATGACCAACACCCAGAGCGCCTTTGGCGAACAAATGGACTCCTTGTCCGATATGGTGTCGTTTGGCGCTGCGCCTGCGCTCATTTCGTATGTTTGGGTTCTCAATGGGTTAGGAAAATGGGGCTGGTTTGCTGCGTTTGTGTATTGCGCATGCGCAGCGTTGCGCCTAGCACGGTTCAATGTCAATACCAATGTGGTCGACAAACGCTACTTCCAAGGCTTGCCTTCTCCTGCAGCAGCGGCTTTGGTCGCTGGCTTTATTTGGTGGTGCTCCGACACAGGTGTGGCCCCTGCAACGGTATCTTGGTTTATGTTCGCCTGGGTGCTTTATGCGGGCTTGACCATGGTGACAAATATCCCGTTTTATAGCTTTAAAGATGTGAGCATGAAAAGGAGTGTTCCTTTCGCGGTTATCGTTTTGATTGCCTTAGGAATCGCGGTAATCAACATTGACCCACCCACCGTGATGTTCGGTATTTTTGTGATCTATGGTGTCAGTGGTTATGTGGTGTATGCCGTGCGCCGTTTTAAAGGCCTGCATACCAGTGTCATCAGCACCTCAACCGATGAGCCCGATGAACGCGGATTGCACAAGTGATGTTTGGAGTATTGAAATGACCGACAAATTGATTATTTTTGACACCACCTTGCGTGATGGTGAGCAGTCGCCGGGCGCATCGATGACGCGTGACGAAAAACTGCGTATTGCAAGACAACTAGAACGCCTCAAGGTTGACGTGATCGAGGCAGGATTTGCGGCTAGCTCTAATGGTGACTTTGACGCAGTGCAGCTGATTGCTAACACCATCAAAGAGTCTGCTATTTGCTCTCTTTCACGTGCTAATGACCGCGATATTTCCCGCTCTGCAGAGGCTCTCAAAGGGGCTGCTCATAGCCGAATACATACTTTTATTGCAACGTCAGCGTTGCACATGGAAAAGAAACTCCGCATGACGCCGGATCAGGTTTTCGAGCAAGCCAAGCAGTCGGTTCGGTTCGCTAAAAACTTGGTAGCGGATGTGGAGTTCAGCCCAGAAGATGGGTACCGCAGTGATCCGGATTTTTTATGCCGTGTGATTGAGGCCGTAATTAAAGAGGGCGCAACCACCATCAACATTCCAGACACAGTCGGTTACGCAATTCCTGAGTTGTACGGAAACTTTATCAAAAATCTGCGCGAGCGCGTTCCAAATTCCGACAAAGCGGTGTGGTCGGTTCACTGCCATAACGACTTAGGAATGGCGGTGGCTAACTCCTTGGCGGGTGTCAAGGTGGGCGGTGCTCGGCAAATTGAGTGCACGATCAACGGCTTGGGTGAGAGAGCAGGCAATTGCAGCTTAGAAGAAGTGGTCATGGCCATCAAAACGCGAAAAGACTACTTCGGCTTGAGCCTTGGTATCGATACACAGCATATTTTGGCCACCAGCCGCATGGTTAGCCAAACCACAGGGTTTGTGGTTCAACCTAACAAAGCGGTCGTTGGGGCCAATGCCTTTGCCCACGCCTCTGGAATTCACCAAGATGGCGTTCTTAAAGCGCGTGATACCTATGAAATTATGCGGGCAGAGGATGTGGGTTGGACAGCCAACAAAATTGTTTTGGGCAAGTTAAGCGGTCGCAATGCGTTTAAACAGCGTCTGCAAGATTTAGGCGTTCAAATGGAAAGTGAAGCCGATACCAATGCCGCATTTGCGCGTTTCAAAGAACTGGCCGATCGTAAAACAGAGATTTACGATGAAGACATCTTGGCGCTTGTCAGTGATGAAAGCATTGCGCATGACAACGAACAATTTGGATTTATCTCATTGTCGCAACATAGCGAAACCGGTGAGCGACCCCATGCGGAGATCGTCTTCACCGTTGCCGGGAAAGAGATTAAATCTTCGTCGGACGGAAACGGCCCGGTGGATGCGTCGCTTAAAGCGATTGAACTGCAAATTAAGAGTGGCGCGGAAATGGTGCTGTACTCGGTTAACGCCATCAGCGGATCTACCGAGAGTCAGGGGGAGGTCACCGTGCGCCTGCAAAATAGTGGCCGTGTGGTCAACGGAACGGGCTCTGATCCGGATATCGTCGTGGCATCTGCCAAAGCCTATTTGAGCGCTTTAAACAAATTGCAAAGCAAAGCCGACCGCGTTGCAGCCCAAGGGTGATCAAAAGCTAAGGATTTTTAGTTGAAGTTTCTACCGCAAGTACTTGATTTTATGGATTTTTTGATTAAACTCAGATAATCAGTGTAAATGGTAGGGACTTTCAGCTTAGTCCAAGCCTGAACTTTGGAAGTCAATGAAAAAAATTCTCGCAAACTTATTTGTTATTTTGGGTCTGGTCTTTTCAGCAGGACCTGGCGCGCAGGCTGCCGTTACACACCAAAAAACGAATACGAAGAAACAGCGAATCAGTAAAGCGCCAGTGAAGATGGCCGCGAAAAATTCTGCGGGTAAACGCATGAAAATGAGGTTTGCTGCTGTTCCTACCCGGCCCTCCTTTGGACAGACTGAGGGTCTACACGCCTCACAGGACTCTTTGAACTTAAAGTCCAGTGTGGCATTCGTGATTGACCAAGACACCAACGAAGTCTTATTTAAGAAAAATGAGCAAGCGGTGCTACCGATCGCATCGATCACCAAATTAATGACTGGGGTATTGGTGAGTGAGGCTAAATTGCCAATGGATGCGATGATCACCATCACGCAAGCCGATGTGGACATGGAAAAGGGCAGCAGCTCACGCCTGGCAGTGGGAACCGAATTATCCCGCGGTGAGCTCCTGCACTTGGCTTTAATGTCCAGTGAAAACCGTGCGGCCCACGCCTTAGGCCGGACTTACCCGGGTGGTTTATCAACTTTTGTGGGGCTGATGAATGCTAAGGCAAGTAGCTTAGGCATGAATGCGACCAGTTATGTGGAGCCAACGGGTTTATCAAGTAAAAATCAGTCGAGTGCCCGAGATCTCGCGACTTTGGTGAGTTATGCCCATGCGGATGCCACCTTGCGAGAACTGTCTACATCTCCCGGTTACCAAGTAGCAGTGGGTCATAAAACCTTAAAGTAC
>JBAXOC010000015.1:0-14575 GCA_037133455.1 Comamonadaceae bacterium
ATGCTCAAGGAGCAGACCCTACCAAGCGGTGAAGTTGTGATGGTTCCTGACCGGTATTTGCGGGCCTCGGATTTCAACGGCAAGTTAGGCGCGGCTAATAACCCCGAGTGGAAGACGGTTGCATTAGATGAAAGTGGGAAAGTCGTATTGCCTCAAGGAGCCATCGGCTTTCGCTGGGGCCCAGACGGCCGCGCGGATGAAGGGCAGTGGAACCTACAGGCCAAAGAAGCCCGCCATGGCAATGACGTCAAACTCAAACTCACTGTCATGGAAGGCGAGCAGGCCAGTTTAGAAACAGCGAAAGTGGGGTTCCCCTATTTTGGCGGTATCGAAAGCGAGCACTTCCCCAACAATGCGACTGGCGCTGGAGCGAACAACGTCTTGGTTCGAACCGTTCCTGTGCAACGCATTGCATTAGGTAAGGCTGGCGATACGCGTGAAGCGCTTGTGGCAACCGTGTTTGATTTGCAGGTTGCCAACTACGGCGTAGCCCGCGGCTTACCAGGTGAGTTGGCAGCCAAAGACTTCAATGACGACACGCCCTATACCCCAGCGTGGCAAGAGCGGATTACTGGAACCCCGCGCGAGCAGCTGATTACCGTAGCGCGGCAGTTTGCCGAAAACGCAGACAAGACGCACGGCAAGTCGATGGTCATTATTGGGGCGGCAATGAACCATTGGTACCACGCCGATATGAACTACCGCGGTGTCATCAATATGTTGATGATGTGCGGCTGTATCGGTCAAAGTGGAGGCGGTTGGGCCCACTATGTGGGACAAGAAAAGTTGCGTCCTCAGACCGGTTGGACTGCGTTGGCCTTTGGACTGGACTGGATTCGCCCACCGCGGCAAATGAATTCCACCAGTTTCTTTTACGCCCACACGGATCAGTGGCGCTACGAAAAACTGGGCATGGAAGAAGTGCTCTCGCCCTTGGCGGATAAAAAAGCGTTTGGCGGCAGCATGATTGACTACAACGTCCGCGCTGAGCGCATGGGCTGGTTGCCTTCTGCGCCTCAGCTCAAGACCAATCCGCTGCAAGTCGTGCGCGATGCCCAAGCAGCGGGAATGGAGCCCAAAGACTACGCAGTCAAAGGCCTCAAAGAGGGCACGCTGTCGATGAGCTGTGAAGACCCAGACCATCCAGACAACTGGCCACGCAACATGTTCGTTTGGCGCTCCAATATTCTGGGCTCCAGCGGAAAAGGACATGAATACTTTTTAAAGCATCTGCTGGGAACCAGCAACGGCGTGCAGGGCAAAGACATGGGCCATGACGAGGCCAAACCTGAAGAAGTGGTCTGGCACGACAAAGCGCCCGAAGGCAAGCTTGATTTGTTGGTGACCTTGGACTTTCGCATGAGCACGACTTGTTTGTACTCTGACATCGTATTGCCCACTGCGACCTGGTATGAAAAGAACGACCTCAATACCAGCGACATGCATCCCTTTATCCATCCTTTGTCTACGGCAGTCGACCCTGCGTGGCAGTCCCGCAGCGACTGGGATATTTACAAAGGCTTTGCTCAAAAATTCAGTGAAATTTGTGTGGGGCATCTGGGTGTGGAGCGCGACATGGTTTTGAGTCCCTTGATGCATGACTCACCCGCAGAACTGGCACAGCCTTTTGGTGTTCAAGATTGGAAGCGCGGTGAAGTTGATTTGATTCCTGGAAAAACGGGCCCCAATATGGCGGTGGTTGAACGGGATTACCCCAATGTTTACAAGCGGTTTACGGCTTTAGGGCCATTGATGAATAAGGTTGGCAACGGAGGTAAAGGCATTGCTTGGAACACGCAGACTGAAGTCAAACAACTTGGCGAGCTCAATGGTGTGGTGCTTGAGGAGGGTGTGACGTGTGGCATGCCGAAAATCGACACCGATATTGATGCCTGCGAAGTGGTTTTGCAATTGGCACCTGAGACCAACGGCCATGTTGCCGTCAAAGCGTGGAAAGCTTTGGGCAAACAAACCGGCTTAGACCATACCCACTTGGCGTTGTACCGCGAAGATGAAAAAATTCGCTTCCGTGATATCCAAGCCCAACCGCGCAAGATCATTAGCTCACCCACTTGGAGCGGTATCGAGAGCGAAACCGTCTCCTACAACGCGGGCTATACCAATGTGCACGAGATGATCCCATGGCGCACCCTGACAGGCCGCCAGCAGTTCTACATGGACCATCCTTGGATGACCGCATTTGGTGAAGGCTTCACCACGTATCGGCCACCCGTAGATTTGAAAACGACAGCAGGAATTCAAAATATCAAGCCCAATGGGAACAAAGAAATTGCGCTGAATTTCATCACGCCACACCAAAAGTGGGGCATTCACTCCACCTACAGCGACAACCTCATGATGCTCACCCTCAATCGGGGTGGCAGCGTGGTTTGGCTTAGTGAAACCGATGCGAAGTCGGTGGGGATTGAAGACAACGATTGGATCGAAGTTTTCAATATCAATGGTGCGATTGCAGCCCGCGCAGTGGTCAGTCAGCGCGTGAACCCAGGAATGACTTTGATGTACCACTCGCAAGAGAAGATCATCAACACCCCGGGCTCTGAGATCACGGGCATGCGCGGAGGGATTCACAACTCGGTGACGCGCATCGTGCTTAAGCCCACCCACATGATTGGTGGTTACGCGCAGTTCAGTTACGGCTTTAACTACTACGGAACCATTGGCACCAACCGCGATGAATTTGTGGTTGTTCGAAAAATGAACAAAGTCGATTGGCTCGAAGAAGAAGCCCAAGGAGAAAACGCATGAAAATTCGCGCACAAATCGGCATGGTGCTTAACCTGGATAAATGCATCGGGTGCCACACCTGTTCGGTCACTTGTAAAAACGTATGGACCAGCCGGCCTGGGATGGAGTACGCGTGGTTTAACAACGTGGAGACCAAGCCCGGAATCGGTTATCCCAAAGAGTGGGAAAACCAAGACAAGTGGAATGGGGGATGGCATCGCTTGGCCAGTGGAAAGATTGAGCCACGCCAAGGCGCCAAGTGGAAGCTCTTGATGCGCATTTTTTCGAATCCCAATTTGCCTGAGATTGACGACTACTACGAGCCCTTTACGTTTGACTACGCGCACCTGCAATCGGCACCCGAGATGAAAGCCGCTCCCACGGCCCGCCCTCGCAGCTTGATTACGGGGAAACGGATGGAAAAAATCGTCTGGGGTCCCAACTGGGAAGAAATTTTGGGCGGCGAGTTTTCGAAGCGCAGCAAAGACAAAAATTTCGACGATATCCAAAAAGATATCTACGGGCAGTTTGAAAACACCTTCATGATGTACTTGCCCCGTTTGTGCGAGCATTGTCTCAACCCGGCGTGTGTGGCAAGTTGC
Source organism: Comamonadaceae bacterium (assembly GCA_037133455.1). Taxonomy (GTDB): domain Bacteria; phylum Pseudomonadota; class Gammaproteobacteria; order Burkholderiales; family Burkholderiaceae_C; genus Allorhodoferax. Next base: position 3,351 of record JBAXOC010000015.1, read on the forward strand.
CCGTCAGGCTCCATCTACAAGCGCGAGGAAGACGGTATTGTTCTCATTGACCAAGACAAATGCCGTGGTTGGCGCATGTGTGTGAGTGGTTGCCCTTACAAAAAGATTTACTACAACTGGAAATCAGGAAAAGCAGAAAAGTGTATTTTTTGCTATCCCCGCATTGAAGCAGGCCAACCCACCGTATGTTCGGAAACCTGCGTTGGACGCATTCGCTATCTGGGCGTTTTGTTGTATGACGCCGATCGGATTCAAGAAGCTGCAAGCGTGGTGCACGACCGTGATTTGTACCAAGCGCAACTGGATATCTTTTTAGATCCCAATAATCCGGCTGTTATCGCCCAAGCGCAAATCGATGGCATTCCTGACAAGTGGATGGAAGCGGCTCGTAAAAGTCCGGTCTACAAAATGGCGGTGGACTGGAAAGTGGCGCTCCCACTGCACCCCGAATACCGTACCCTTCCCATGGTCTGGTACGTGCCGCCGCTGTCGCCTATCAGTGCGGCAGCCCAGGCCGGTGATATCGGTATCAACGGTGAAATCCCAGACGTCAAGCAATTGCGCATCCCCGTTAAATATTTGGCAAACCTGTTGACAGCTGGCGACACTATGCCAGTAGAGCGGGCACTGGAGCGCATGTTGGCTATGCGTGCGTACCAGCGTGAAAAACACGTCGATGGACGTATCAATACCGCAGCACTCGACCAAGTCCAAATGACCCAAGCAGAGGTCGAAGAGATGTACCAAGTGATGGCCATTGCCAATTACGAAGACCGGTTCGTTATTCCTAGCAGCCACCGTGAATATGCAGAGAATACGTTTGACATGCGCGGAGGCTGCGGCTTCTCGTTTGGCAACGGTTGCTCTGATGGAAGCAGTGAAATCAGCTTGTTTGGAACAACGAAGAAGCGCACCATTCCCATCAAGGCGGAGGTATAAGCCATGGCATTTTCCAAACCACCGGCCGCATCCCTGAGTCTCAAGGTGTTGGCCCATTTACTGTCCTACCCCGACGCCACGCTGCGAGCCCACTTAAGCGAGATGCGAACGGCGCTGCACGAAGAGTGCGCGATGACACCCGACCGTTTGAAAGAGTTAGACGTTTTAATCGCGACCTTGGGCGGTTCGGATGTCTTGGACATTGAAGCCCAGTATGTGGAACTCTTTGATCGAGGACGCGCGACGTCACTCCATTTGTTTGAACACGTGCATGGTGATTCTCGGGACCGCGGACCCGCCATGATTGACTTGGCCCAGACCTATGAAAAAGCCGGCTTGTTTCTCACTCCCGATGAAATGCCCGACTATCTGCCGGTTGTTTTGCAATTTGTCTCAACCCAACCTCCCTTGGAAGCGCGTGCCTTTTTGGCTGAAATGGCGCATATCTTTAATGCGATTTTTAGCGCACTCCAGCAGCGTAATACCCCCTACGCCAGCGTATTAGGCGCTTTGATGGAGCTTGCAGGTGAAAAAGCCCACGCAGTGAAAGTGGCGCCGGATGAGCCCTTGGATGCCGCTTGGGAAGAACCTGTCGTTTTTGATGGCTGCTCCGTGAAAGGGCAAACCAAGCCAGATCAAGCCCAACCCATGCACTTTGTTAAAAAAGTCCCAACTGCAACTGGAGCTTCTGTATGAACGCACTCAACTATTTTCTTTTTGGCGTGTATCCCTACATCGCCTTCACCGTTTTTTTGGTTGGCAGCTTAATTCGCTTTGACCGGGATCAATACACATGGAAAAGCGACTCATCGCAACTCCTCAAGGCTGGCCAACTTCGCATCGGTAGCAATTTATTTCATGTTGGCGTTTTGTTTTTATTTTTTGGCCATCTGTTTGGCATGTTGACGCCCCATTTTTTGTATGAACATTTTCTTGATGCCGGATCGAAACAGATGATGGCGATGGTCAGCGGCGGCATTGCGGGCGTTTTAGGATTTATCGGAGTGAGCGTTCTGTTGCACCGGCGCTTGTTTGAGCCGCGCATTCGCATCAACTCCAAGGCGGGTGACATTGTTCTTTTGGTGCTGCTTTGGTTGCAGTTGGCTTTGGGGTTGGCGACGATTCCCTTGTCGGCGCAACATTTAGACGGCAGCATGATGATGAAGCTCGCTGGCTGGGCGCAAACCATCGTCACTTTTCAAAGTGGCGCTCCTGAAATGCTAGCCCAGGCAGGCGTCATTTTTAAGTTGCATATGTTCTTGGGGATGACGGTATTTTTTATCTTTCCTTTTACGCGATTGGTGCATGTGTGGAGCGGTTTTGGAACGGTGGCTTACTTGGTGCGACCGTACCAAGTGGTTCGTTCACGCCGCTTAAACGTCCCCGCAGGCCATAACGCTCCCCGCCATCCTGGCGCGGGTGTCTAAGGACAACACGATGTCAGAAATACAATTATCAGAACCCATGCTCGCGCGTGTGAACGGCATCGCACTGCATACCGCCGAGGCGCTGCTTTCTGACGATGATTTACGCCAACGCGCATGCTCTGAGTTGCTACGTCAAGCGGCAGTTGCGCAGGGTTTTTTAGCGAACGATGATGAAGCGAGCAGCGATGGAGTTCTGACGGAGGCTGCATCCCAAGCGATTGAGGAGTTACTGGATGCGAACTTGGCGGTTCCTGAGCCATTGCATGCGGCTTGTCTGCGGCACTACAACGCACACCTTGCCAGCTACAGCACGGGTGAGCGCGTGCTGGTTCGTCACATCTTGTTTGCGGTGACGCCTGGTGTCGATCTCGTTGCACTGCGCAATCGCGCTGAAACGACTTTGTTGGACGTGCGGTGCCATGATGGCAAGTCTTCACAAGACACGTTTTCAAAAGCGGCCAGCGCCCTTTCCAATTGCCCCAGCGGCGCCGACGGCGGTGAGCTCGGATGGCTCACTTCTTCTGATTGCGCCCCTGAGTTTGGGAAAGAAATATTTGGCCAAACGGAAGTAGGTGTGTTACCTCGCCTGGTGCACAGCCGGTTTGGTTTGCATGTGGTCGAAGTCTTGCAACGTGAGGCTGGGGCCGTGCAAAGTTTTGAAGCGGTGCAAGGTGCAGTTGCCATGGCATTGCGCCAAAAGACCTTTGTCGCCGCTTTGCGCCAATACCTATCGGTGTTAGCGTCGCAGGCAAAGGTGGTGGGTGTTGACCTAGAGCCAGCGCAATCTCCCTTGGTTCAATAGCAAGGAACTAAGTGCCTGATCCGCTGCTGGAGCGCTTGCGCCGTTTTCATGATGACACTTTTCCAGGCGTTCAGGCGCAGTTTGAAAACTTGGTGCAGGAAGGCCAGCACCCCAGTATTTTGTTTATCGGCTGCTCCGATTCCCGCTTGGTGCCTTACTTATTAACCGGCGCTGGTCCAGGCGAGTTATTCATGGTACGCAATGTGGGTGCATTTGTTCCGCCTTATGACGGTTCTGCGGGATTTCATGGAACCTCCGCCGCCATTGAGTTTGCAGTTTTAAACCTGAAAGTCTCGCGCATCGTGGTCTGCGGTCATAGCCATTGCGGTGGCATTCGGGCCTTGTACGAAGAGCAAGCGCCCCAAGCTAAAAACCTCAAAGCCTGGTTGGACTTAGGGCGAGAAGCGGCTTTGCCGGTTCAAGTAACACCCGAGGCGCTGCGCCGTTCAGAGCAACGTGCGGTCGTGTTGCAGTTGGAGCGCCTGATGGGTTATCCCATGGTGCGCGAGCAAGTGGAGGCCAAAGCCATGACGCTACACGGCTGGTACTATGTGATTGAAGAGGGCGAAGTCCATGTGTTTGATGTCAAAAACGGCCAATTTGTCCCGGCCTCGCTTGCATCGCACAGTGGTGACGGCCCGTATGCAGAGCACTTGTCCGAACCTGTGTTTAATGAAATTGACGACGCCTACGCTCCCTTAAATAACTCCACACAGGTCACACTATGAATATCACCACGATGGATGATTTGCTCACAGCCGCACGAGCCCAAACCCGCGCACAGCGTTTACTTTTCGTCTTTGCAAAAGCCGAACTGCCAACCGAGAGTTCGCCCTCGCAACAGGCTCAGTTTTTGGCCGGACAGGGCGGGGCATTGGTCCCGGTCGTATGTGTTGATAAAACGCCTGACGAACTCACCGGTATGGCGCAGTTGCTCCAAGAGTCGCAGGCTTTGGGCGTGGCGTGGACCGTGGTGTTTGTAACGACCATGTCCGGGCAGCCCGGCCAAGCCCCGAGCAGCGCAGAGGCAGAACCGGTTCTCGAACGCCTAGTGGCTCAGATCAAGGCGGGACAACTGGAGGGCTTAGTTCCATTTGACCGCGAGGGCAACACGGTCAACCTTCAGTAAACCCATGCCAATCAGCGCTCACCGGACCAACTGGTTCATTTCAATAATGGGCAACAACACGGCCAGCACGATGAGCATCACGACCGCGCCCATGACCACAATCAACAAGGGCTCCAGCAGGGTGGCAAGTTGCAGGGCTTTGCGCTGGACTTCGGTGCTGAGTTGATGGGCGGCGCGCTGAAGCATCAGCGGCAGTTGACCGGTTTGTTCGCCCAAACGGGCAAACATTGATAGCAGCCCAGGAAACCGTTTCTTTTGGGCCAGGGCCGAGGCCAAGGGCGCGCCTTCGCGCACAGCAATCAGCGCGTCTTGTGCATCTTGGCGCAGGGCGTGGTTACTCAGTGTGTCAGCAGCGGCTTGCAGGGCTTTGAGTATGGGAACGCCGGCAGCGGCAAGCATTGCCAAGGTACTGGCAAAGCGGGCGGCGTTGAAGCTGCGCGAGAGTTTGCCGATGATAGGTAGCGTCAGCCAAGCAGCGTCAAAGCGGTAGCGAAGCGCAGGCGTCTTCAAGGCTTGGCGTGCGGCAAAGATGCCCAGCGCGCCGATGACCAAAACCAACCCACCGTACTGGCGCACCATGTCGCTCAACGCGAGCATGACGACCGTTAAAAAGGGCAAGGCCTTTTTGCTGCCCGCAAAAACGCTGGCAACTTGCGGCACCACATAGGCCATGAGAAACAAGACGATGCCCAAAGCCACCGCGCTGACGATAGCGGGGTAGAGCGCGGCACCTAATAATTTGGCGTGAAGGTTTTGCTGGTCTTCCAAGTCTTGGGCGAGATGCTCTAAGACCACCGCCAGTTGCCCGCTTTGCTCGCCTGCGCCGATAACGGCGATATAAATCGTTGAAAACTCTCGCGGGTGCTCCGCCAGCGCTTTGGCAAAGGTGCTGCCGCTGTTTACCTCTGCCCGCAACCGCGCGACCAGGTTGCGCTCTGTCTCGCGGTCAGCCTCGGTACTGAGCGAGGCCAAGGCCCGCTCAAGCGGCAGGCCAGACGAGACCAAGCCTGCAAGTTGCCGCGTCCAAACGCTTAAGGCGTTGGCGCTGAAAACGCGGCGTTTGAAAAAACTCACACCTGGGTTGTCAGCAGAGTTGGTGTTCGCTAAAGCGTCTACTTTCAGCGGCACCAAGGCCTGTGCGCGCAACAGGCTACGCGCAGCTTTGGCGGAATCGGCTTCGATGGTTCCCTTGCGGGTGTGTCCGTCAGCGCTCAGTGCTTCAAAAGCGAATGCGGGCATGGCGGTCTGTTTAGTCGCGCGTCACGCGCACCAACTCTTCGCGGTTGGTGACGCCAAGGGCGACCAGGCGTTCGCCGTCCTCGCGCATGAGCACCATGCCTTTGGCTAAAGCGGCTGCGCGAATGTCTGCCTCGGCCGCCCGGTTGTGAATGAGCGCACGCAGCGTGTCATCGGTTTCTAAAAGTTCAAACACGCCAGTTCGCCCCGCGTAGCCGGTATGAGCGCAGGCATCACACCCTGCGCCCACACACGCAGTACAAACTTTGCGCACCAAGCGTTGGGCTAGTACGCCTAAAAGCGATGAGCTCAGTAAAAAAGGTTCAATGCCCATGTCGGTGAGCCGGGTGACGGCGCTGGCGGCGTCGTTGGTGTGCAAGGTGGCGAGCACCAAGTGGCCCGTGAGCGAGGCTTGAATCGCAATCTGAGCGGTCTCTATATCGCGAATTTCACCCACCATGATGATGTCGGGGTCTTGGCGCAAGATAGCCCGCAAGGCTTTGGCAAAGGTGAGGTCAATTTTGGTGTTGACCTGGGTTTGTCCGATGCCTGCGAGTTCGTATTCAATAGGGTCTTCCACCGTCATGATGTTGCGCCCGCGGGTATCCAGGCGTTGCAGGCCCGCATACAAAGTCGTGGTTTTTCCGGAGCCCGTCGGACCGGTTACCAAAATAATGCCGTGCGGTTGCTGGAGCAAATGGCCTAATCGCGCGAGCACATCGCCTTGCATGCCAACGGACTCCAAGCTGAGTTGCCCCTCGCTTTTGTCTAGCAAACGCAAGACGGCGCGCTCACCGTGGGCACTGGGGATAGTGCTAACGCGGACATCGACCGCGCGCGTTCCGATGCGCAGAGAGATGCGGCCGTCTTGGGGCATTCGCCGCTCGGCGATATCGAGCTCAGCCATGATTTTTAAGCGCGAGATGAGGGCAGCGTGTAAAGCCCGGTTGGGCTGAACAACTTCGCGTAGATTTCCGTCTACCCGAAAGCGAACCACGGAGTGGCGTTCATACGGTTCAATGTGAATGTCACTGGCGCCATCTCGCGCTGCTTGGGTGAGTAAGGCGTTGAGCATGCGGATGATGGGCGCGTCATCCGACGTTTCAAGCAGGTCTTCGATGGCGGGCAGGTCTTGCATCATGCGTTGCAAGTCGGCCTCGCCTTCGACTTCGCTGACCACAGCGGCAGCGCTCGATTCGCCTTGCGCATAAGCCGCGCTGATACGTTGGCTTAAGTCCGATGGGTTGTGGGTTTGTACATCTCTTACCCCATATTTACGCATCACTTCGCTGATGCCACTGGGTGGCGATGCATTGTGAAGATGCAGCGTCATGCCTTGCGCATCTTCTTCCAACAAAACCTGTTGGGTGCGGGCAAAGGCGTAGGGCAGCGGGTAGCGCATCTTAATTAGCGCTGGCCTTAGGCGCGGGCTTAACAGCAGGTGAGGCCTCGGGCAATGTAGGCGCGGAGTTCACCGGGGCCATCACGCTAGGAAGGGGTTGCGCGTCTTTCATGCCCGAGCGCATTTGTTCGTACCGGTCAAGCGATAAGCGCTCAGTGGCTGCGCCATCGCGCACTACCACGGGGCGCAAGAACACCATCAGATTGGTTTTCTTACGCCCCCGAGATTCACTTTTAAATAAATTTCCAATGAGCGGAAGATCACCCAAGCCGGGAACTTTTTCTCCGCTGCCTTGGAACTCGTCTTGTAACAAACCGCCCAAAACAACCACCGATCCGTCTTCGACCAACACATTCGATTCAATGGTTCGCTTGTTGGTCGTAGGGCCGTTGGTGGCATTCACCGTAGAGGCTTGCACACTAGAGACTTCTTGAAAAATCGTGAGTTTGACAGTGCCGTTTTCGCTGATTTGGGGCTTGACCTTGAGGGTTAAACCGACGTCTTTGCGCTCAATGGTTTGAAAGGGGTTGACTGCACCGTTGCCCGTGTTGGTATTGGTGAATTGCCCCGTGACAAACGGAACGTTTTGGCCAATCACAATCTTGGCTTCTTCGTTGTCTAAAGTAAGCAAGTTGGGAGTGGACAAAACATTACCCGCGCCACTCTCTTCTAAAAAGCGGGCTAAAAATCCCAAGGCGTAAATACCATTGGTTTGTTGGGCCGCGCCGATGTTGATTCCCCGCGCAGGCGCTACGGTGCCTGCGGCAGCGCCAGTGCCGAGGCTCACAATGTTTTTGCCACCTGCGCCAAAGTTGGTTCCCAGTAAGCCAATCACGCTGTCGCCGTTTTTACCTAGAACGCCCTGCCATTGAATTCCAAACTCGGCGGCGCGGTCGGCGCTGACCTCGGCTATCAGACTTTCCACAAATACCTGAGCGCGGCGGGCATCGAGCCGTTCAATGACTTCACGCAATTGGCGGTACTGCGGTTCGGGCGCGGTGATGATGAGCGAGTTGGTCGCGGTGTCGGCTTGGACTTGGCCGCCGGAGGTCGCTGCGGGTGCGGATGTGTTCGCGCTGGCAGTTCCAGGTGGGCTTGGAGTGGCGCTGTTTTGGGGGTTGGTTGCCGCGCTGCCCATCGCAGCGCGAAGCGTTACGGCAAGCTTGGTGGCATCGGCATTTTTAAGGTACACCACATGGATGTTGCCCAAAGCACCGTTGCTTGAAAGGCCGGGCTGATCGAGCTTAGCGACCAGCGACTTGACCAACTCAACCCGCGCCGTATTGGCCGCTCGAACCACCAAGGTATTGCTTCGTGGCTCTGCAATGACGGTGGTTTTAAAACTGGTGTCTGCGGTACCCGGCGCTGCGCCCGCTGCGCTAGCCGTAGAGTCAATCAGTTTCAGGACCAAGGGTGCGAGATCCACTGCGATGGCATGTTTGAGTTCTAAGACTTCCACCTGCGTTGCGTTAGACACATCCATGGCCGCAATGATGCGTGCGATACGGCGCAGGTTGTCCGCGTAATCGGTGATCACCAAGGAGTTATTCCCAGGGTTGGCATTTATGGTGTTGTTGGGGCTGATCAAGGGCCGTAAAACGGCTACCAAATTACTCGCAGATTCAAAATTAAGCTTGAAAATTTGCGTCACGATTTGACCGCCGCTGGCGCCCTTAGGTGCGCTCTCGCTGGTTTCTACTGCGCCGCTTTGGAGTTTGGCGTCGGCTTCAGGAACCACTTTGAGTAGCCCTGCCGACTCCACCATGGTGAAGCCTTGTAAACGTAAGCTGCTTAAAAATTGCGCCATCGCCACGCTGCGGCTCACTGGCTTTTCGGTGACCAGGGTGATGGTGCCTTTGACGCGGGGATCGACCACCACGTTCATGCCAGAAATCAAAGCGATAGTTCGGGCGACAGCTTCAATCTCGGCGTTATTGAAGTTCAATGTAATCGGGTCGCCCGGCTTGGTGGTTTGTGCGAATGCGACGTTGCAAAGCATCGCCAGCAGCAAGATGCCGGTTCGAATAAGTGGGAGTCGTGAAGGTGTCATTTGGTTTAGCCCACGGTAATGATAGAGCGTGCGCCTTGGCGCTGTCCGATGATATTGAGTAAATTCGATAAAGCGTCCATACGCTCAGGGGCGGCCAAGGCTTCTCCCGTAAAGCGCAGTTTCCCGTCGGTCCATTGGCCTTTTCCCGACAACATTAAACTGCCTTGCAGGGTCTTTAATTCGAGTTGCGCCGAAGTGCCACCTAAGAGTGTCAAGCGGTAGCTGCCCATAGGCCGCAAAGTCGAGAGGCGCGATGAAATATCTTGTGCATCCAACTGCGCTTGGCCTTGTAGAGCCAAGGTTTTGCCAGACCATTGCAGACGCAAGCCTGTGGTTTGAAGCGCGAGTGGGCCATCAGCGCGAATGGTGTTCCAAGGCGTTCCCAAGCCACTGAGCCATTGCGCAGGCCACACCGAAGCGTGGTCCGTCCATTGGATTTCTCCGCTTTGCCACCCAGGAACGATCTGCATCGCCATGGGAGTTCGCATACAACATTCAGCCTGAATAAAAACCTGTAAGCCCGGGCGAAGTCCTTGGACGTTTGCTGTGAGACTCCATTGCACGCGGCCCGGTAAGGCGCTTGCATCGGAGCTGCCAGGCCCGCCGGTCAGACGCAAGTTGGCAGAACCATTCCAGACGGAGCCACGGACATCGGTGAATGAAAGACGCGTATTCGATCCGCTTTCAAGCGACTGCGTGAGCCAGCGTGCCGGCGCAAAACACACGAGCGCCAGCACACTTCCTGCGATCACGCCTGCCATCGCCCATGCCCATGGAGCGCGGGCAGAGCGGCGCAATGGAGCGGTGTGAAAGGTGCGGCTCATGGATGGACTCATGGGGCAGGCAGTTGCAATAGGACGCTACCGCTCCAAGCATTGGCATTGCGTCGGATATGCACTTCAACCGCGCTGGCGCGGGCCTCTTCACGCACCTTAGATAACCAGAGGGCGAATGCTTCAGGCGTCACGTTTTTGAACGTGACAGTGGCGCGCTCACCTGCAACAACCGATCGCGCGTCAGGGCCTAGATTTGGTAAGGCCGCATCCAGCGCAGCTTTGGCGTCAACCCGCGCGGGGTTGGGCAGGGCTTGTAATGTTTTGGCTTGCGCTTGCATGCGAAGGAGTTGGCTCCATTGCGCTTGGAGTTCAGGCGCTTGGGTGCGTGTGGCTTCCAGAATCTGAAGGGCAGGACGAATCGCCAGTAAAAACAACAAGACAAAGCCTGCTAAAACCAAAACAAAGACCATTGTTTTGGGGCTGCGAAACTCGGTTCGAATCATGCGCATCATGGCGCAACCCCTTTTGCCTGAATGACAACGATATCGCCAGACTGGCGCACCACATAGCCTTGGGCTTGAAGTTGCAGTTGGGTTGGGGCCCATGTTTGTGGGCTAATGGAAAAACCAGTGACTTGCAATTGCCCGTTGGAAAAATCAATGGTGGTGGGCGTGGGTGTGGACTGCCCTGGCACCGCCAAACTGGCCATGAGAACGCCGAGCAGGCTCTCAAACGAGTGGCCGCTGGTTTGGCCTTTGGCGATTTGCAGGGCGTTGATTTCGCGCTGCATCTGCACGGGCGCATCAACCACCACGCTGACTTTAGGAAACGTTTCTGTGACTACCGCAGCCATGGCCTGGCGCTGGTGAAGCATGGCACTGCGCTCTTGAAAAGCCCGCACATTCAAGCCCACCAGATTCACGGCCAGCAACACCCACAATCCCCACCGGGTCGGCCGCCAGCGCGGGCTCGTAGCAAACAAGGAGAGGGCGTTGCGTATGCGTTTGAGAATTCGCGTTTGCTTGGACACGGACATTCCGAGTTGCCCGAGGTTCCAGGGCGACTGGCTCGCATCAATAGCGCGTTGGCCTGGGCTAAGCAGCGTGACCGTTCGGCCAAATAGTTTTTCAGCGTGGGCTGCAACCGCGGGCTCTGCTTCAAGGGGCGCGTCGCTCGGCCACGCAAGCAAAGCCACGCTGGCAGCGGTGAGTGGCCAGCGCGTCACACCTTGGGTGCTGGCGTGTAACAGCCAAGGCTCTTCGGCGGAGCCGATGACACACAGAGAGGCACCTTGTTCAGTAGGTGTGGTTTCAGGGACGATGCGGTCTAAGGAGAGTCCCGCCAATTCCAATCCGTCGATGGCTTGGCGCAACCAGGCCTTATTACAAACAGCCACCCAAACGGGTACACCAGCGCGGGCGTGGGGCGCAAGCGCAAAGTGCAAATGGGCGGGGTCATCTAACA
>JBAXOC010000016.1:0-14039 GCA_037133455.1 Comamonadaceae bacterium
TCGGCGTTGATCGCCCGTTTGTTGGTACTGTCTTGTAAACCGTTGGCCTTGATGTAATCCCAGAGTTTTTTAATCACTTGGGTTCTTGCAACCGCCTCTGCCCCAATCACCGCCGCCAATGCTGCGCTGGGCACCAGGCCTGCGGCGGTACTGACCTTGCGCGGGGCTTTGGGCTTAGCCGCAGCCGTTGATTTTTTAGCCCCTGCTTTTTTCGCGGGTGTTTTCGCAGCGGTTTTCGCTGTCGCTTTCACTGCGCCTTTAGCGGGGGCTTTAGGCGTGGCTTTACCAGCAGCGGTTTTTCGAGGCGGGAACTTACTTGGGGCAAATTCGAAGCTGACTTTCCCGGCCTCCGGGTCCCAGGCCAGCATGGCCTTGAAAGCCCGGCGCGTGCGCATGCTGACAAACTTATCCAGCAAATCGGTTTTTCCGGTGGCCAGCAATTTTTCCATTTGTTCCCGGGCAATGGGCTGCTGCAAAATAATTTGTCCGCTCTTGAAATCACAACTCGGCGTGGGTTGTGCCAAGGTTGGAACGGTGCGATCACACACATAGTTTTTACCATGTTCAAACACGGAGCCTCCGCATTTGGGACACACGCCGAGCGCTGTTTTGGCTGAGAAGTCGATAATTTCACCCGACTCTTCGCCTGCCTTGTCGTCGCCAAAATCGAATTCGAGTTTGAAGTTTTTGGTCTCTTCATCAAACTTAATCACCATCTCGGCCGTGAAAGGCCAGCCCGCTTTGGAGCGAAAGCCATCCAAGGGACCAATCTTTTTATCCGTTAAAAACTGCTCCACCTCGGCTAATTCAAAGGTACGCCCTGCAGGTGTTTTTCCAAATGAAAATCCACACCCTTCAGGCGCGCCATTTTTACCGGTGCAGGTGTAACGACGGTAGTTTTCTTTAACAATGCCGCCGCAGTTGGGGCAAGGCGCAGTAAGCGTTGCGTAGTCGCCCGGAATCGTGTCACGGTCGTACTCTTTGGCTTTTTTCACCAAGCGCTCAGTCATGGCGGCGATCTCCGCCATGAACACTTCACGTTTGAGTTTGCCTTGCTCCATGAGCGCCAACTTGTACTCCCACTCGCCGGTGAGTTCGGCCTTAGATAACTCTTCGGCACCCAAACCGCGTAACAGCGTCATCAACTGAAAGGCCTTGGCCGTGGGGATCAATTCACGCCCTTCACGAAGCATGTACTTTTCAGCGATCAAGCCTTCAATGATGCTTGAGCGGGTCGCTGGTGTACCCAATCCTTTTTCTTGCATCGCTTCACGCAACTCATCGTCTTCAACCGTTTTGCCTGCGCCTTCCATAGCACCAAGCAAAGTCGCTTCTGAATAGCGCGCAGGAGGCCGGGTTTTTAAACCCTTGGGATCAGCGGCTTCGGTACGTACTTTTTCATTGGGTGCGACTGGAACCAGGCTTTGGCCTTTGTCCCCTTCTTTGGCATCTTCCACTTCGTTGGCTGCTTCTTTGCCATAGATAGCCAGCCATCCTGGGTTAACCAATACCTTGCCTTCCGTTTTGAAAGCGTAGCTGCTGGCGCCTTGTGACACAGTACTCACTCGGGTAGTGACTTGGTATTGGGCGCTTGGGAAAAATACCGCCATGAAGCGACGTACGACCAAGTCATACACTTTTTGCTCGGCCTCAGACAGGCCACTGGGCGCTTGCAAAGTGGGAATGATGGCGAAGTGATCACTCACCTTGCTGTTGTCAAAAACCCGTTTGGTGGGTTTGAGGTAGTTGTTGTTAAGAGCGATGCGTGCAAACGGAGCCAAGTGGCGCATCTCGCTGTCGGCCAACATCTCTAAGGTCTGTTTAACCACCGGCACATAGTCTTCAGGCAAAGCGCGCGAATCGGTTCTGGGGTAAGTCAGTGCTTTGTGGCGTTCGTACAAACTTTGCGCAATCTGCAAAGTGGTTTTTGCGGAGTAACCAAACTTCCCGTTGGCCTCACGTTGCAAAGACGTTAAATCAAACAACAAAGGAGATGCTTGGGTGGTGGGCTTGCTTTCTTCGGTCACAGTCGCGTTTTGGCCGCGCGCGGCACCTGCAATCGCTTGCGCTTGTTCTAAGCTCCAAACGCGGTCGGCTTTTTTCTCCGCATCGTCTGCGTCTTTTTTATGCAGCGGGTCAAACCATTTGGCGGCGTACTCTCCGGCAACAGCAGCAAAGGTGGCGTGAATTTCAAAATAGTCGCGGCTGATGAACTTGCGAATCTGCTCTTCGCGCTCGACCACCACTGACAGGGTCGGCGTTTGCACCCGGCCCACCGTCGTTAGAAAAAATCCGCCGTCGCGCGAGTTAAACGCAGTCATAGCACGTGTGCCGTTGATACCGACCAGCCAGTCGGCCTCTGAGCGGCATCGCGCGGCATCGGCCAAGGGTTGCATCTGGGCGTTGGTTCGCAAAGCACCAAAGCCATCACGAATCGCTTGGGGCGTCATCGATTGCAACCAGAGTCGGCTGACGGGTTTTCCAAGCGGCTTGGCACCGCCTGCATACTGTTCAATCAACCGAAAAATGAGTTCGCCTTCGCGCCCTGCGTCACAGGCGTTCACTAATTTGTCAACGTCTTTGCGCTTGGCTAGCTTGACGACGGCGTTCAGCCGGGTTTTTGTTTTGTCGACAGGCTTTAAATCAAAGTGCGGGGGTATCACGGGGAGGTTGGCAAAACTCCATTTGCCGCGTTTGACATCGAAGGCCTCGGGCGCTTGGATCTCAACCAAGTGACCCACGGCGCTTGAGACGACGTAGGTGTCGCTTTCAAAATACTCATCGTGTTTTTCAAACTTGCCAGCCAAGGGCGTGAGTGCGCGCACGATATCTTGGGCGACCGACGGCTTTTCTGCAATCACCAATGTTTTACCAACAACTTCGTTTTTCATTTGTCTACAATCCAGTTTCTCGCGCACGCACAGGCGCGCACACCCACGGGCACGCACACACGCGCCCATACGATTCACCATACCAAATTTTTTCAGTGTCTAAAAAATCAGTCATTTCATCGAGCAGTCGCCGCATTCAGGCGCGGCGTTCCGGGGTCCATGGTAGAGGTGTCTTTGCCATCCAAGATATCGCTGAAGGCGAAACCATTATCGAGTACCGCGGGGAAGTCATCACTTGGAAGGAAGCCCAAGACCGCCATCCCCATGATCCAGAGAACCCCAACCATACCTTTTATTTCCATATTGACGAAACCCGCGTCATTGACGGCTTGTACCAAGGCAACTCGGCGAAGTGGATCAACCACTCATGTGACGCCAATTGTGAGGCCGATGAAGTGGGTGGGCGTATTTTCATTAAAGCCTTGCGCAATATCAAAGCAGGCGAAGAGTTGAACTACGACTATGGCCTCATTATTGATGAGCGCTACACGCCCAAACTCAAGGCCGAATACCCTTGTTGGTGTGGCGCAAAAAAATGCAGGGGCACCTTGCTGGCTCCGAAGCGCGGTAAAAACTAGCTTCTCCCATGGCAAACCCCTCAGAGTCCTTGATTCATTGGCCGTCTGAGGCTATTTGGGAAGCAGTTTCGCCGCATTTGCCAAGCTTTACGGTGGAGGTGTTGCCCGAGTTGGGCTCCACCAACACCGAACTGATGCGTCGATTTCGCTTGGGGCAAACCGATCCGGTTTTATTGGTTGCCGAACGCCAAACTTCAGGTCGGGGTCGCTTGGGGCGTCAGTGGCACAGTGATTTAGATAAGACCGACTCCCTCACGTTTTCCGTTGGCATGGTCTTAGCGCCCCAAGATTGGTCTGGTTTATCTTTGGCAGCGGGGTTGAGCGTTGCGCAAAGTCTGCATCCTGCGATTGGTTTGAAGTGGCCCAATGATTTATGGTTCGCTCAGCGCAAGCTCGGCGGCATCTTGATTGAGACCGCGACTGCAGGCGCACTGCGCTATGCCGTCATCGGTGTAGGTTTGAATATCCGCATCCCACCTCACAACGATCTGCGAACTGCGCCTGCAGGTTTAGAAGAAGTTTTACCTGGCACGACAGCTCCGGACGCCTTGCTGCATATTGCCCCAGCCTTAATTCAAGCAGTGAGGTCGTTTGAACAATTCGGTTTTGCGCCTTTACGCGACGCTTTTCATACGCGAGATGTTTTATTTGGCAATGAAGTGGTGTGCAGTGACGGGACTTCGGGCCTTGCGCGCGGCGTAGACGCCATAGGAGCCTTGTTGGTGCAAACCCCGCAAGGCGTTCAAAAAATCAATACCGCAGAGGTCAGCGTTCGCCCTGCGGCTAATCCTCTGCTCGGCTAAATCGCACTGTAAAGCACGCCCCCGCAGGACTTTGCCCGGGTCGGCTGTCTTCAACGGTAACCACAGCATGGTGTTGGCGCGCAATCTCTAAAACAATGGGCAAGCCTAAACCTGAACCATCGGCCTCTGTTCCCAAAGCGCGGTAAAACGGCTGAAAAACCAATTCTCGTTCCGCAGCGGGAACACCGGGCCCAGTATCTTCAACTTGCAAAACCAGTACCCTGCTAAACGGGTCAACCAGCACGCGGACCGTGATCATGGCTTGCTGGTTTGGCAACGCTAAGGTGTAGTTGATCGCGTTATCTACGAGGTTGCGAATCATCTCCTTCAGCAAGGTGGGGTTGCCTTGCATCACGATGTTTACGCTGCCCGGTTGTGCGCCTTCGTAACCCATGTCAATGTGCTTGTCCATTGCGCGCGGCAGGCAGTCTTTCACCACGTCAATGGTTAGGCGGGCGAGGTCACAGGCTTGGTGCGCCATCACAGCGGCACTGCTTTCGGCCCGCGCCAACGCCAATAACTGATTGACTGTGTGGGTCGCGCGGATGCTAGATCTTCCAATGTGTCGCAAGGATTGTTTGAGTTCTTCGGCACTTGCGCCTTCGCGCTGTGCCAAGTCCGCCTGCATACGTAGTCCGGCTAAGGGCGTTTTGAGTTGATGGGCTGCATCAGCCAAAAAGCGTTTTTGGGTTGCAATGGAGTCTTTCAATCGCATCAGCAGATCGTTCACCGAAGAAACCAAAGGCGCCACTTCCAATGGAACCGCTTCAACACCCAAGGGGCTTAAATCATCTGGGTTGCGGGCCCGGATACGCTCTTCCAATCGGTTCAACGGTTTAATCGCTTGCGCTAGGGCCAGCCACACCAAAAGCACCGCCAGCGGCAACACCACGAACTGCGGCAGCATCACGCCTTTGACAATCTCAGTTGCCAAAACAGAGCGTTTATCCAAAGTTTCTGCGACTTGCACCAAAGCGGGTGGGCTGTTGGGTACATCGAGCTTGACCCACATGTAGGCCACTTTGAGGTCGGTTCCGCGAAACTCGATATCTCGCACGCGGATTTCACCAATAGGTGTTTTGTCGTCTTCGGGTGGCGTTGGTAACTCTCTTTCACCACTGAGGTATTCCCCTTTGGTGCCTAAGACTTGGTAGTAAACCGTATCTAAGTCATCGGCTCGTAAGAGTTCTCGCGCAGGCTGGGGGAGTACGAATTGTGCGGCGTTGTGTTGAACCGTAATCAACTGGGCCAGCGCGCCAACGTTGTATTCCAGCGCTCGGTCAAAAGGCTTGCCAGCAATCCCCTGAGCAACCAGCCACGTCAATACCAAACTCACCGGCCAGAGTAAGAGGATGGGTGTGAGCATCCAATCCAGAATCTCGCCAAACAGCGAGCGCTGTTCGCTCTGGAAAATCTTCATACTTTTAAGCTTGGATTTTTTCGAGGCAATAGCCCAAGCCACGCACTGTTGCGATACGAATCGGGCCTTTTTCTATCTTCTTGCGCAGGCGGTGAATGTAAACCTCAATCGCGTTATTACTCACCTCTTCGCCCCACTCGCACAAGCGCTCCACCAGTTGGTCTTTACTCACCAAGCGGCCCGTTCGCTGAAGTAATACCTCTAAGAGCCCCAGCTCACGGGCTGAGAGTTCGACCATTTTTCCGTCAATGGTGGCAACGCGTCCGGCTTGGTCATAGACCAATGGGCCGTGTTTGATATTGCTGCTGTTGGCGCCCATACCGCGGCGCACCAAGGCGCGAGCACGGGCTTCTAGTTCTTGCAAGCTAAACGGTTTTGCCATGTAGTCGTCAGCGCCATAGTCCAGCCCCTTGACACGTTCTTCCACACTGTCGGCTGCCGTCAAAATCAAAACAGGCAGTGAGGAGCCGCGGGCGCGGAGTTTTTTCAGCACTTCGAGTCCGTGCATTTTGGGTAAACCCAAATCCAAAATCAGCAAATCAAATTCCGTATTGGTCATGAGGGCAGCATCGGCCTCGCTGCCACTTGCCACATGGTCCACCGCTGCGCCTGCGCCGCGCAGCGCGCGCAACAAGCCATCGGCTAAAACCTGGTCGTCTTCGGCGATCAAGATACGCATGTCTGACTCCTCGCGCTGTGCGCTTTGGTTTTTAGAATGTTTCAGGTCACATTGGCTGCATCTATTCTAGACCTGCATTTTTTTATTCAGTATTGTTTTTTGGCGAGCCTAAACGCGAGGTTTAACTTAATTGGTCATAAGTGACTGTGAATTTAGCACTGACCTTTATAAATAAAAAAAGCCACCGCTTAGGTGGCTTTTGCTGGGTAAAAAACTCTTACATCGCTGCAGGTGCAACCGCTTTCTTAGCTTTCACTTTGGCATGGGTAGCTTTTTTAACTTCAGCTTTTTTAGTCGCTGTTGCAGTGGCTGCGGGGGCCGCGGTTGTAGCCTTTGCAGCTGGTGTCGCTGGTTTTGCTGCGTCTTGAGCGAATGCGCCAAAGGCGGAGATAACTAAAGCAGTAGCGATGAGTGATTGTTTAATCATTTTCTATCCTTTGAAACATGGCGATGTTGCCATGCTCCTACAACTGCGCTGAGACCCATTGTGTTGACCGAGATTTTGTAAAGGTCTGTAAAGCCCATTCAATATCACACTAGTGGCGAAACTGCTTTCTCCATTCTGTCGGTGCAATTCCGAATTGGCGTCTAAAGTGCAATCGAAGTGACTCAGGTGATCCGAAGCCGGTTCGTTCAGCTACGACATCGATTGATCCACTGGTTGACTCCAAAAGACGCTGGGCATAAGCCAAACGTTCTGCCAACAGCCAAGACACAAAGCCCATCCCTGTGAGCTGCTTAAACTGGCGGGTAAAGGTCCGCCTGCTCATCAGTGCTCGTTCAGCTAGAGAATCCACAGAGTGCGCTAATTGAATGTTTTCACGAATCCAGTCAAATAGTTCAGATAGACGAGAGTCCGCTAGCGTTTTCGGTATTGGCTGCTCGATGAATTGTGCCTGCCCACCCCGACGGTGCGGCGGAACAACCAAGCGTCGCGCGACACTATTGGCTACTTGCGAGCCATGCATTTGGCGCAATAGATAAAGGCAACAGTCGATTCCAGCCGCCGTTCCAGCGGAGGTGACTATGCCTTGATCTTCGACATAGAGCACATCAGCGTCAAGTCGGACTTGCGGGTAGCGTACGGCAAATTCTTTCGCATAGGCCCAGTGTGTCGTCGCATCTCGCCCGTCCAACAAACCTGCTTCGGCAAGTACGTACGCTCCTAAGCACAGACCAACGATCTTTGCACCCCGCGCATATGCTGCACTTAAGGCCTTCAGTAACACCTTGGGAGGTTTTTCCGCGATGTCTCGCCAACTTGGAACAATGATGATATCGGCCGTTTTGAGTGCCGACAGTCCATAACGTACGGCTATGTCAAACCCGCCAGACGTACAAATCCGTCCAGACTCAGCCACACAAACTTTGAAGTCGAACTCCGGGCAGCCAGGGTGGCTCTCTCCAAACACAACACACGGCACGGCTAGGTGAAACGGGCTGATTCG
Source organism: Comamonadaceae bacterium (assembly GCA_037133455.1). Taxonomy (GTDB): domain Bacteria; phylum Pseudomonadota; class Gammaproteobacteria; order Burkholderiales; family Burkholderiaceae_C; genus Allorhodoferax. The sequence goes on from JBAXOC010000016.1 coordinate 7,820, forward strand.
ATCAAACGCAACCACCGAGATCGACGTAGGCTGAGTTGGGTTTGTAAGCATATTGGCTCAATCTTACCGAAAATTGGCATTTGCGCCACTTACCCTTTTGATCACCCCCCGACAAAATATGCAGTTCAAAAACAACCTATTTGGTGCTCCATGACAGATGCGCAAACGATTTATCCAACACTTCCCCTTGTAGAGGAAATACTGCTCCCATGGCGGGAGCGCATCGGCGTTGATTTCGACGGATATAGAAATCATATCTATCGCATGCTCCACTGCTGTTTCGCGCTGGCCCCATGCAGCGAGCAAGACCGCCATAAGCTCATGATTGCAGCTTGTCACCATGACATTGGCTTGTGGTCCGACCATACGGTCGATTACTTGCCGCCCTCCATACGCGAGGCGGTAACGTACCTCGAGGCCAATCAATTGAGTTCTTGGGTGGAAGAGGTCACCTTACTCATTGACCTTCACCATAAAGTTCGCGCAATAAAGGGTGAGGTTGCTAAAAAATATCCGCTCCTTGAGGTCTTCAGACGGGCTGATCTGGCTGACTTTTCGCTCGGACTCCTCCTTGGCGGCGTACCAAGAAAGTTCTTTCGAATTGTTAAGCGCCAATTTCCAAACGCTGGCTTTCATAAGATGCTGATGAAAGCGGCTGGCGGATGGTTCGCAAAGCACCCTCTTTCACCACCACCTTTTATGAAATGGTGAATCTGAAGTTTTTTATCGGATTGCAATTGCTGTTTTCAGAACTGTTTAATGCATGAGGGGTTCGGGCGGTTCTTTTCAGCGTTTGGGTTCCCGGCCTGTGTAAGCCCCTGCATACGCCTCCAAGCCCAAAGAAATCACTGTCGCCACATCCGCTCCCACTTCTTGGCGAAACTCCGCCTCGGTTTGTGACACGGCTAGCTGAAACGCTTGGAGCCAAGCCAGCCCTATATCGGTGAAAACAATGCGCCGTGCGCGTGCGTCACTTAGATCCGCCGTACGTTGCACCAATCCCCAGGCCTCGCACTGGGTGACCAAGTCGCCCATGGCTTGTTTGGTCATGCCTGCACTTTGTGCAAGATCAATCAAACGGGAGCCTTCCAGACTGAGATGCCGCGTGATGTGAATGTGCGCAGCACTTACTTGAGCGCGTGCTGCTAGGTTGGACAAGGCCAAAGGAACATCCACGTTGTGGGCCATGAGGTAGAGCACCCGTTCGTCAAAGCGACGCATGGCGTGGCCAAGTAATCGGCCCAAATGCGCCTGTCGCCAGTCTTGGTGTGTCGTCGGAATGCGATTAATTAACATCCGACAATAGTAAAGCAAACTGACTAAAAAATCTATTTACTTGTTTTAACAACCGCGCTTAAACTACTGTTCAAGCATCCAGCATGTGTTTAACAGCAGTGCCGAAATGCCCCACTTAACCCTCAAGGAGATTTTCATGGACGCACCCGTAAAAAACGCCGCTGCTAGCAGCGAAAAGGCCAAAGCATTGCAAGTGGCCCTGGCTCAGATCGAAAAACAATTCGGCAAGGGCACCATCATGCGCCTAGGCGAAGGCGAAGTGATTGAAGACATCCAAGTAGTTTCCACGGGATCCTTGGGCTTGGACATTGCCTTGGGCGTAGGCGGCCTGCCTAGGGGCCGCGTGGTCGAAATTTATGGCCCAGAGTCTTCCGGCAAAACCACCCTTACCTTGCAAGTAATTGCTGAAATGCAAAAGGTCGGTGGGCAATGCGCTTTTGTCGACGCGGAACACGCGCTTGACATCCAATACGCCCAAAAGCTCGGCGTTAATTTGCAAGACCTCTTAATTAGCCAGCCCGATACCGGCGAACAAGCGCTTGAGATTGTGGACAGCTTGGTCCGCTCAGGCGCGGTTGATTTGATCGTAATTGACTCGGTTGCCGCGTTAACCCCGAAGGCCGAACTGGAAGGTGAAATGGGCGACTCGTTGCCCGGTCTGCAAGCGCGCTTAATGAGCCAGGCCTTGCGCAAGCTCACCGCCCACATCAAGAAAACCAACTGCATGGTTATCTTTATCAACCAAATTCGTATGAAGATCGGTGTGATGTTTGGTTCGCCTGAAACCACCACGGGCGGCAATGCCCTGAAGTTTTATGCGTCTGTGCGCTTAGACATTCGCCGCACCGGCACCATCAAACGCGGCGACGAAGCCATTGGTAACGAGACCAAAGTCAAGGTGGTCAAAAACAAAGTGGCGCCACCCTTTAAAACCGCTGAGTTTGATATTTTGTTTGGCGAAGGTATCAGTCGCCACGGAGAAATTATTGATATGGGAGTGAACGCCCAAATCATTGAAAAGTCGGGTGCTTGGTATGCCTATCAAGGCGAGAAAATTGGCCAAGGCCGAGACAACGCACGCGAATTCCTGCGCGAAAACGCTGGACTCTCCATAGAAATTGAGAATAAGGTTCGCGAATCTGTCGGCATTCCTGTGCTTCCAGGCGCAGTCACGCCAGCCGTTGCCGAAGTCCCCAAAACCAAAGCCTCCAAAAAAGGCGAGGCAGCGTAAGCCACTGCGCTGTATGGCACCCTCCAAGCCCTCTTCACTTTCGCTGACCGGGCGCGCTTTGCGACTGCTCAGCGCGCGAGAACATTCGCGCGCTGAGCTAGAACGCAAACTCGCTCGATTTGAAGAAGTGCCAGGGTCTTTGGCGGAAGTATTAGACAAACTCGAGGCCAAAGACTTTATCAATGCGCAGCGGGTTGTCGACTCAGTGGTCTACCGCCGAAGCGCCAAACTCGGTGTCGGACGTATTCGCCAAGAACTCCAAGCCAAAGGCTTGGATGCTGAGCCCATTGCGCAAGCGGTGGTTCTTCTCAAAACCACAGAAACAGCCCGCGCACAGGAAGTCTGGCGAAAAAAATTTGGAACGACAGCCACTAATTCCAATGAGCGCGCCAAGCAGGCGCGCTTCCTAGCGGGCAGGGGCTTTAGTGGCGAAGCGATTGCGCGGGTGGTGGCTGGCGCTTTTGATCCAGACGACACATAAAACCCCCATCACAAGCCCAGCATCAGTTCCAAGTTTTGGACCGCAGCGCCGCTGGCACCTTTGCCCAAATTGTCCAGCCGCGCCACCAAAACCGCATGGGCAAATCCGTCTTGGGCTGCGTCGTTGGCAAAAACCCGCAACTCCATTTTGTTCGTATCGGCCAATGCGACGGCATCGAGCTTTAAGTCTGGAGTGACTGGCTCCACTGTGACCCATTGGCTGTGCGCGTAATGCGCTTGTAAAACCGCTTGCAGATCTTGTGCGCTTGGCTTTCCAGGGATTTGGTCTAAATGCAGCGGCAGTTGAACCAACATGCCTTGGGGGAAATTGCCAACAGACGGAACAAACAGCGGTCTACGCGTCAAGCCGCTGCAGTGCATGATCTCTGGAATGTGCTTGTGCTTAAGCCCGAGCGCATACAACTCCATGGCGGGGGCTTCCCCCTTTTCATAGGCCTCTATCATCGGACGACCGCCACCCGAGTACCCGCTGATCGAGGGCAAGCACACCGGGAAATCTGCGGGTAAAACGCCCGCATCAATCAAAGGCCGCAGCAGCGCAATCGCGCCCGTAGCGTAGCAACCCGGGTTGGCCACCCGACGGGCCTGCGCGATCGCCTCTTTTTGACCGGCGGCAAGCTCTGGAAATCCATAGACCCAACCGGGTGCGGTGCGGTGCGCAGTTGAGGCATCAATGATGCGCGGGCCCGGCCTGCCTGTGGCGCGTTCCAATTCATCCACCATGGCCACCGACTCCAGTGCCGCGTCATCATGCAAACACAAGATGACCACATCCGCCTGGCCAAACAAGTCGCGCTTGGCCTGGGTGTCTTTTCTTAAAGCAGGATCAATGCGCAGCAACTCCACCCGCTTCATCGCACTCAATCGTTCACGAATTTGCAAGCCCGTCGTTCCCGCTTCTCCGTCAATAAAGATTTTTTTCATGGCTGCCATGGTAATAAAGATATCGCGCTTGCGTAAGTCCGCGGCAAGATTGGTGCGCCGCAACATGATACAGTCCTGCGTTCACACGTTCAGGGCCATGCGCCTAAGCAACCCCCGAGTTGCTGTATGGGAAAAGTTGTTACGTCTCAGAGAGAAAAATCATGAAAATTCACGAATACCAAGGCAAGGAAATCTTGCGAAACGCCGGCATCCCCGTGCCGCGCGGCATCCCAGCATTCACTGTCCAAGAAGCTGTTGAAGCCGCCCAAAAACTCGGCGGCCCCGTGTGGGTCGTGAAGGCGCAGATTCATGCCGGTGGGCGTGGCAAGGGAGGCGGCGTGAAGCTCGCCCGCTCGATTGACGAAGTCAAGAGCTTGGCCACAGAGATTTTGGGGATGCAGCTCATCACCCACCAAACCGGGCCACTAGGCCAAAAAGTTCGCCGCCTGCTGATTGAAGACGGTGCCGACATCAAAAAAGAATATTACGTCTCCGCAGTCACCGACCGCGCCACACAGCGTGTTGCGATGATCGTCTCCAGTGAAGGTGGCATGGACATCGAAGGCGTCGCCCACGACACCCCCGAGAAAATCATCACAGAGATTGTCGATCCCGCCCTCGGACTCACGGATAGCCAAGCCAAGAAACTCAGTGACGCCATCGGCGTACCTGCAGCCTCAACCGCACAAGCGGTGGATGTTCTGCAAAAGCTTTACAAAACCTATATGGACACCGATGCCAGCTTGGTCGAAATCAACCCCTTGATTTTGGAAGGCAATGGAAACATCAAAGCCTTGGATGCCAAGTTTAATTTTGATGCCAACGCTTTGTTCCGTCACCCCGATATCGTGGCCTTTCGCGACCTCGATGAAGAAGATGCGGCTGAAGTCGAGGCCAGCAAATTCGACCTCGCCTACATCAGCCTAGACGGCAATATCGGCTGCTTGGTCAACGGTGCGGGCTTGGCCATGGCCACCATGGACACCATCAAGCTGTTTGGCGCCGAACCTGCCAACTTCCTTGATGTGGGTGGCGGTGCAACGCCAGAAAAAGTGACCGAAGCTTTCAAGATCATGTTGAAAAACCCCAAGGTCAAAGCGATTTTGGTCAACATCTTTGGCGGCATCATGAAATGCGACACGATTGCCACCGGCGTGATTACCGCTTGCAAAGCGGTGAACTTATCCGTGCCTTTGGTGGTTCGGATGAAGGGCACCAATGAAGAAATGGGCAAAAAAATGTTGGCCGAATCAGGCCTTCCCATCATCAGCGCCGACACCATGGCTGAAGCTGCCCAAAAAGTGGTGGCCGCAGTAAACGCCCACGCCTAGACCAGAAAGAAAAGCCATGTCGATCTATATCAACAAAGACACCAAAGTCATCACCCAAGGCATTACCGGTAAAACCGGTCAGTTCCATACCGAAAAATGCCAAGAGTACGCTAACGGTAAAAACTGTTTCGTAGCCGGCGTCAACCCGAAAAAGGCGGGCGAGTCGATTTTTAACATTCCTATTTACGCCTCCGTTAAAGAAGCAGCCCACGAAACGGGTGCGACGGTTTCGGTTATTTACGTTCCACCTGCTGGAGCTGCCGCCGCAATTTGGGAAGCCGTTGAAGCCGATCTGGACTTGGCCATTTGCATTACCGAAGGCATTCCAGTGCGTGACATGCTCGAAGTGCGCAACCGCATGCGGGCCAAAGAGGCCGCTGGCGGCAAGAAAACCTTACTACTCGGCCCCAACTGCCCTGGCTTGATTACCCCCGATGAAATCAAAATCGGCATCATGCCCGGCCACATTCATCGCAAAGGCCGTATCGGCGTCGTATCTCGCTCAGGTACCTTGACCTATGAAGCCGTCGCCCAGCTCACTGAAATCGGCTTAGGCCAGTCCAGCGCCGTGGGCATTGGGGGTGACCCGATCAACGGCTTGAAACACATCGACGTGATGAAGGCTTTTAACGACGATCCTGATACCGACGCGGTCATCATGATTGGTGAAATCGGCGGACCTGATGAAGCCGAAGCCGCCCGTTGGTGCAAACTCAATATGAAAAAGCCCATTGTTGGCTTTATTGCGGGCGTCACCGCCCCCGCAGGCAAGCGCATGGGCCACGCAGGCGCTTTGATTTCTGGCGGCGCAGACACGGCCGATGCCAAGCTGGCTGTGATGGAAGAGTGCGGCTTCAAAGTCACGCGCAATCCCTCAGAAATGGCGAAATTGCTAAAAGCAATGTTGTAAATACAATAGCTGCTATCTCTCCCCTCG
>JBAXOC010000017.1:0-13440 GCA_037133455.1 Comamonadaceae bacterium
CAGCGCCCACAAATTGCTTGATGAAGTTAATCCCCAAACCGCCGGGCAAGAAGATGTAAACCGCATCAGGTTTGCTGGCGCGCAATTGGGACAATTCTGCACCGTAGTCCAACTGGGTGAGTTGGGTATAGGTTTCTGAGACAACCTCACCTTTGTAAAAACGCTTAAAGCCGGTGAGAGCGTCTTTGCCTGCGGGGTAGTTGGGTGCGATCAGCGCGACTTTCTTAAAGCCCTTGTCCATCACGGTTTTACCTACCGCTTCGTGCAGGTTGTCGTTTTGCCATGACGCGCTAAAGAAGTAAGGGTTGCATTGGTCGCCCGCGTATTGCGAGGGGCCTGCGTTGGCGCTGACATAAAACGTTTTGGATTGGAACGTAGGCGCGCCCACGGCCAACATCACATTGGAAAAAACAACGCCTGTCATAAAGTCCACTTTGTCGCGCTTGACCAAACGGTCGGCGGTTTGACGTCCAACGTCAGGGCTGGCTTGGTCGTCCGCAATGATGACTTCGGCAGGACGCCCGCCGAGCTTTCCGCCGCCAAGTTTGATGGCGAGTTGAAACCCATCGCGAATATCAATTCCCAAACCTGCACCCGGCCCAGACAAGGTGCTCAATAAGCCGATCTTAACGGGCTCGGTAGATTGCGCAGTGACGGACAAAGCCGACACAGCCAGTGCTGCTGCCAGCAAGGTTTTCAATGTGGGAGTGTGATGAAGTTTCATTTTGAATGTCCTTTCGGGTTGTAGTTCGGGAAGGTCTCGTTTCAGGGAGCGGGGTGATCGTTCAGGGTACTACACGTTTTCGCGAAGCTTAAAGCGTTGCAGTTTACCGGTCTGAGTTCGGGGAAGGGCGGCGACAAATGTGATGGCTCTGGGGTATTTGTAGGGAGCGATCTGCGCCTTCACAAAATCTTGGAGCTGCTTTGTAATGATGCTGTCGCCGGTATGCCCGGGTCTCAGGGCGACATAGGCGTGCACAATTTGGCCACGCTCTTCGTCTGCGCTGCCAATCACAGCACACTCGGCCACTGCAGGATGCAACATCAAGGCCTCTTCAACTTCGGGTCCTGCGATGTTGTACCCGGCGGACACAATCATGTCGTCGGTACGGGCTTGGTAAAAAAAGTAGCCATCGTCATCCATTAAATAGGTATCGCCGGTAAAGTTCCAGCCGAAGCGAACATAGGTTTTTTGTCGGTCATCAGCCAAGTACCGGCAACCCGTAGGACCCCGAACGGCGAGCTTTCCAACCTGACCCGCAGGCAAGGTATTTCCCGCGTCATCCATGATGCAGGCTTGGTAACCCGGGATCACCGTGCCAGTGGCGCCTGGTTTGGCGTGGGCTGCGTCCGCTGAAATAAAGATATGCAACATCTCTGTTGCGCCAATGCCATCAATGAGTTCGATCCCTGTGGCATCACGCCACAAGGCCCGGGTCGATGCCGGCAAGGCCTCGCCAGCGGAGATGCAGTGCTTCAACGCAGTTTTTCGCAAATCAACGCCGCGTGGCGCAAGCGTTCGGTAGGTGGTGGGAGCAGTGAATAGAACCGTAGCGCCGTATTCTTCAATCGCTTCAAGCAATTGGGGAGGGCCCGCTTTTTCCAGTAAGACCGTAGACGCGCCTACCGACATGGGAAACAACACCAAGCCCCCTAAGCCAAAGGTAAATGCAAGCGGCGGGCTGCCCATGAAAACGTCGTCAGCGTTGGGTCGCAAGACGTGGTGAGACCAACAAGCGCACACCGCCATCACATCGCGGTGAAAATGCATGGTGGCCTTAGGAATGCCGGTGGTCCCTGACGTAAAGGCAATGATGCAGGTGTCTTCGGCAGCCGTATTGACATTGGTGAAAACGCCAGATTGCCGCTCCATCGCGGCTTCGAGACTGTCGGGGCCTTCGTAGTTGTAGTGTTGTATGTTCTTTAGTGTGGGGCATTGCATCGCTACATTGCGCATTTCACCACTCAGGCTGGCGTCACACAGGGCGTGACAAATCTCTGCCTTATCTACTACGGCTTTAAGCTCTTTGGCACGTAGCATCGGCATGGTGGCGACCGCAATCGCACCAACCTTCACGATGGCAAACCAGCAGGCCACCATCATCGGGTTATTGGGCCCGTGTAACAAAACCCGGTTCCCGGGGACGACGCCCATGGAATGAACCAGGACGTTGGCGATGCGATTGGCTTTGTCAAAAAGATCGGCATACGTCCAACGGACTTGGGGCGAACGAATACACAAGCGGTCGCCCTGCCCAAGATGGATACGACGATCCAATAACTCAGTCGCACAGTTCATTTGCTCGGGAAATTGCAACTCCGGTAAATCAAACAGATACACCGGCTGCTGATCGCTGGGGGGTAAGTGATTGCGGGCGAAATGGTCGGTGTGGGCGGTGGTCATGGCGTGTCTTTTAAAAGTTCACGGGCGATGATGAGCTGCTGGACTTCGGTAGCCCCTTCGTAAATCCGAAGCGACCGAATTTCGCGGTAGAGGCGCTCTACGATGTGACCGCTCACGACGCCCATGCCGCCCCAAATTTGAACCGCTGCATCAATCACTTGCTGAGCGCCTTCGGTAGCTGTCATCTTGGCCATAGCCGCTTCTTTGGTGACGGATTTGCCTTGGTCGCGTAACCACGCTGCGCGGTAAGTCAATAACGCGCTGGCGTCAATGGTGGTTGCCATTTGCGCTAATTTGGCTTGCGTCAATTGAAAGTCAGCCAAGGTTTGGTTGAACATCTTGCGGCTGGTTGCGCGTTGTAACGCCTCGTCAAACGCTCGGCGCGCAAATCCGAGGGAAGCTGCGGCAACCGACGTTCGAAACACGTCCAAGGTTCGCATCGCCACTTTAAAACCTTCGCCGGGAGCGCCAATGCGTTGACTCAAAGGAACGCGGCAGTCTGTAAAACGCAAGGTGGCTAAGGGGTGGGGCGCAATCACTTCAATGCGCTCCGCAATCGACAAGCCCGGCGTATCAGCGTCCACAATAAATGCGCTGATGCCGCGAGCGCCCGGCGCTTCCCCGCTGCGGGCAAAAACAAGGTAAAAATCAGCAATGCCGCCGTTAGAAATCCAGGTTTTACAGCCGTTGAGAATTGCGAACCCATCCTCTACCTTGGCCGTGCATTGCATCGCTGCCACGTCGGAGCCAGCGTCCGGTTCACTTAAAGCAAAGGCCGCAATAGCCTCGCCTTTTGCAACTTTGGCGAGGTAGCGTTGTTGTTGCTCGGGGCTTCCCGCCAAACTAATTGCGCCTGAGCCCAAGCCTTGCATGGCAAATGCAAAGTCTGCGAGGCCCGAGTGCCGTGCCAGGGTTTCACGGATGATGCAAATACTGCGCGTATCCATGACCTCGGATGCCGCGCCATGGGCGGATCCTGCGATGGCGTACTTCAACCAACCCGCGCGTCCCAAACTCTTTACCAGCGCTTTGCACTCTGCATCGACATCCTGGCTATGGCTTTGAGAAATGTGTTCGCTGGCCCATTGATCGAGATCCCACGCAAGCTGGGCGTGGTGAGGATTAAAAAAGGGCCAATCCAGGTATCGGGTGTCGCTCATGGCATGCCTTGTTTAGTTACCCTGAAACACAGGACGTTGCTTCACAACAAACGCGTCATAAGCCCGTTGGTAGTCTTGGGTCAACATGCAAATCGCTTGCGCTTGGGCCTCGGCCTCAATCGCTTGGTCGATAGACATAGACCACTCCTGGAGCAGCATGGTTTTAGTGATGCCGTTTGCAAACGTAGGGCCAGAGGCGAGTTCATGCGCTAATTGTTGCGCGGCTGACGCAAGCGTGGCGGGCTCACACAAGCGGTTGAAAAACCCACTGCGTTCGGCTTCTTCACCGCCAATCGAGCGGCCGGTGAAAAGCCATTCGCTGGCCCGGCCTTGGCCAATGATGCGCGGCAAGATGGCGCAAGCGCCCATATCGCAGCCTGCCAAACCCACGCGGTTAAACAAGAATGCAGTTTTGCTACGCACCGTCCCCAAGCGCATATCAGACGCCATCGCCATGATGGCCCCAGCGCCCGCGCACACGCCATCGACTGCGGCGATGATGGGCTGGGGGCAGCCGCGCATCGCTTTAACCAGGTCGCCCGTCATGCGGGTAAACATCAGCAGCTCGGGTGCAGGTAAATGAATCAGCGGGCCAATAATTTCATGGACATCGCCGCCCGAACAAAAGTTATCTCCTGCGCCGCTGATCACAATGGCGTGCACGTCTTTGGCATATTTCAAACGACTAAACAGATCGCGCAGTTCGACATAGGAATCAAACGTCAGCGGGTTTTTTCTCTCAGGCCGGTTCAGCGTGATGCTTCCCACGCCGTCCTGACACGACCACATAAAATTTTGCGCTTGATAGTTAGCGAGCAGCTGCTGGTTGCCCGCAGCCAAGGCGGGGTCTAGGGTCTTGGTGGCAGCGGTGCTGTTTGCTGGTGCGCTCATGGGCGGTCCTTGGTTTGGGGTTCTTGTTGCCTGACCAATTGAACGCGCAGCTTGCCCAAATGGTTGTAAAGGGTTTGGACGGTACTGGCATCCATTCCCGAGAAAAATTCCAAGATCCATTGCTCGTGTTCTTGGGCCATCGCTTTGAACGTAGCGTGTCCCTGAGCCGTTAGGCTTACGATCCACGAGCGCCTGTCGCTGGCACTGTTGGTTCGTGTCACCATGCCTTCACGAACAAGTTCGTCGGTGACTCCGGTGACGTTGCCGCCCGTCACCATCAAAAAGCGCGACAGCTCGCTCATTTTGAGCCCCTCAGGTTGGCGGTACAGCTGCGCCATGTAGTCAAAACGGGGCAATGAAATATCAAACCGCAAACGCAAGCGCTTGCGAATTTCATCTTCAATTTGGGTGCTGCAAGCCAGCATGCGCAACCAGAGTTTGAGCGCTGCATGGTCGCCCAGGTCGGAGCGGGCTTCGTGCCCTAGCTCGTCGGCTTGGTTTAGGAGGTTTCTGCTTTGGTCAATCCGCATGGCTTTAACTTTGTGCTGCGAGAGCGGCTTGCGCCTTTTCGCGTTGGAATAACGATTCCATTTGTGGTTTTCCTGAGATGTACTGCTTGGGCCACGCGATGGGGGTGTACCCAATTTTTGCGGCCTCGGTCAGCGTCCACGCGGGGTTAGCCAGGTGCGGGCGAGCGACTGCGCACAAATCCGCACGGCCCGCAGAAATAATGCTATTGACATGGTCCGCCTCGCTGATGGCGCCCACTGCAATCGTCGCAATCCCGGCCTCTTGGCGAATCCGATCGGCAAACGGGGTTTGGAACATGCGCCCAAAAACAGGTTTTTCTTTTTTACTGACTTGTCCCGAGGAGCAGTCGATCATGTCGGCCCCCGCCTTTTTGAAAGCCCGGGCAATCGCCACTGCATCGGAGGGAGTAATACCGCCTTCAACCCAATCGTTCGCTGAAATTCGAACCGACATCGGTCGCTCGCTAGGCCAGGCCGCCCGAACCGCTGCAAAAACTTCCAGCGGAAAGCGCAAGCGGTTCTCTAAACTTCCACCGTAGGTATCGGTGCGGTGATTGGTCAACGGCGAAATAAAACTCGATAACAAATACCCGTGGGCGCAGTGCAGCTCCAACCAGTCCACTCCAGCAAGGGCTGCAGCGTGTGTGCTGGCAACAAACTCTTTGCAAACCGTGTCCATCTCAGCCCGCGTCATGGCTTTTGCAAAGTGACTGACTCCAGGCAAGTACTGTTGCTCTGACGCAGAAACCAACGGCCAGTTGCCCGATTCGAGCGGCTTATCGATACCCTCCCATGCCACGCGGGTTGACGCTTTGGCTCCAGCGTGTCCGATTTGCATTGCAAATTTAGCGTCGCTTTGGGTATGCACCCAATCGACAATGCGCTTCCATGCGGCGGTATGCTCTGGGGTGTACATCCCAGGACAGCCCGGCGTAATTCGCCCGTGGGCGCTCACGCAAGTCATCTCAGCAAACACCATCGCCGCGCCGCCCATCGCGCGCGCTCCCAGGTGAACCAAGTGGTAATCCCCCACGACGCCATCGACAGCCGAGTACTGCGCCATCGGCGAGACGACAACGCGATTTTTGAGGGTCAGACCGCGTACCGTGTAGGGCGTAAACATCGGCGGAGGTGCGCTTTGTCCGGGGGCGGGCGCTTGTCCTGCGTTTGTTGCAAACCAAGATTCGAAGTCAGCCAGCCACTTTGCATCCCGAAGCCGTAAATTTTCATGGCTAATGCGCTGGCTGCGGGTCAACATGGAGTACATGAACTGCGGCGCTTCGAGCTGGTCGCAATAGCGCTCTCCACACACCTCAAACCACTCCATGGCGTTCCAAGCCGCATTTTGCAAACGCAACACATCCACATGGCGCAAGGCTTGGTAGCGCTCTAACACCAAGGGAATATTTTCGGGCGAATCACCAATTTCTTTGAACTGGCGCGTGAGTTCAATCGCATCTTCAATCGCCAATTTGGTGCCTGATCCAATCGCAAAGTGGGCGGTGTGGACGGCGTCGCCCATCAACACCACGTGGCTGCGCCCATTGAAGTGGGACCATTGTTCGCATTTAACGCGCTGAAAATTCAACCATGCCGAGCCCCGCAAGTGGCGCGAGTTGGTCATCAATTTCGCTCCTTGCAAATTACTCGCAAAGATTTTTTCGCAAAATGCGATGGACTGGTCTTGGTCGGCTTGGTCTAAGCCGTGGGCTAACCAAACGTGCTCTGGACACTCCACGATAAAGGTGGTTGTGGTGTCGTCAAACTTGTAAATATGGGCTTGAAACCAGCCGTGTTCGGTTTTCTCAAACAGGAAAGTAAAAGCGTCGTAGAGTTTGTGGGTCCCAAGCCAAATGAAGCGGTTCGGTCGGGTAACGACATCGGGTTTAAAGACGGCTTCGTAGTTGGAGCGAATGCGCGAGTTAATCCCATCGCTGGCAATCACCAAGTCTGCGTCCGGATACTGTAAATCCGAATCGGCATCGACTTCAAACACCAATTTGACATCCAAGGCTTCACAACGGCGCTGCAAGATGTTGAGTAATTTTTTGCGTCCGATTCCTACAAAGCCGTGACCACCAGAGCGAATCGTTTCGCCTTTGAACCCCAGTTCAATGTCATCCCAGTGGTTAAAGGCCACTTCAATATCTGCTGCAGTTTCGGGGTCCCAAACGCGCATGTTGTCCATGGTGGCGTCTGAGAAAACCACTCCCCAGCCAAACGTGTCGTAGGGCTTGTTGCGTTCGACCACCGTGATCTCATGGGCGGGGTTGTTCTGCTTCATCAGCAGCGCAAAGTACAAACCCGCCGGACCGCCACCAATGCAAACAATGTTCATACCAAAGCTACGCTCATAACAATAATGAGATTAGTTTAGGCTTAAACCTTTAGAAGTCAAGCAATTGGTGACTAGGTGTTTTCACCACCCCGGGGTGGGGTGGTGGTTCACCCTTAAGAAAACTAAAACAAGCCTAAAACCTTGCCTGAGTCATCAATGTCAATATGCTCGGAGGAGGGTATTTTGGGCAACCCCGGCATGGTCATGATGTCGCCACAGACCATGACAACAAATTCCGCGCCCGCAGCCAAACGAACCTCCCGAACATTCACGGTGTGCCCGCTTGGCGCTCCGCGTTTTTGGGCGTCGGTAGAAAAAGAGTACTGGGTTTTTGCCACGCAAATCGGGTAGTGGCCATACCCCGCCTCTTGCAGCCGTTGAATTTCAGCGCGTACTTTGGTGTCCGCGCTGATGTCGCTGGCCCCATAAATCTTGGTAGCCACTGCCTTCATCTTTTCCCAAAGCGGCATCTCGTCTTCATAGACAAACCGGAACCCTTTGTTGGAGGTGGCGGTGAGTTCAACAACCGCGCGTGCCACATCCTCTGCACCTGCGCCGCCATCGGCCCAGTGCCTCGCCGAGATCACCGGCACTTGCAGATGGTCTAACTTGGTTTTAAGCAAAGCAAATTCTGCAGGGGTGTCCGGCGTAAAGTGGTTCATCGACACGATACAAGGAAGGCCGTAATGGGTTCGTACATTGCTGACGTGCCGCTCGATATTGGCAATGCCTTTTTCGAGCGCAGCTAAGTTCTCTTTATTGAGTTCTTTCAGGTCACATCCGCCGTGGTACTTGAGGGCCCGAATGGTTCCCACCAACACGACGGCCGACGGGCGCAAACCCGATTTGCGGCATTTGATATCCACAAACTTCTCCGCGCCCAGGTCTGCGCCAAAGCCCGCTTCGGTGACTACGTAGTCGGCCAGCTTGAGCGCCATTTGGGTTGCTAAAACGGAATTGCAGCCGTGGGCAATATTCGCAAAGGGGCCGCCGTGAATAAAAGCGGGGTTGTTTTCTAAGGTCTGAACCAAATTGGGTTTCAGCGCCTCGCGCAACAAAACCGTCATCGCCCCGTGTGCATTCAGATCCCGTGCGCGAACCGGTTTAAGTGCTTTGCTGTAGCCAATCACAATATTGCCTAAGCGCTCTTTCAGGTCTTTCAAGCTGGTTGCCAAACAGAAGATCGCCATCACTTCCGATGCCACCACGATGTCAAATCCGTCTTGGCGCGGAAAGCCGTTGCCGGGCCCGCCGAGGGAGCAGGTAATGTCGCGCAGGGCGCGGTCATTCATGTCCATCACCCGCTTCCACGTAATCCGACGCACATCAATATCAAGCGCATTGCCGTGGTGAATGTGGTTGTCAATCAACGCGGCCAGTAGGTTGTTGGCCAATGCAATGGCGTTGAAATCGCCAGTGAAATGCAGATTGATATCTTCCATCGGTACCACTTGCGCGTGGCCTCCGCCTGCTGCGCCGCCCTTCATACCAAAGACCGGGCCCAAGCTGGGTTCGCGCAAGCAAATAATGGTTTTCTTTCCGATCCGATTCAGTGCGTCACCCAATCCAACGGTCGTAGTTGTTTTACCTTCACCAGCGGGAGTGGGGCTGATGGCCGAGACCAGAATTAATTTACCGTTGGGACGGTCAGCCAGACTGTCAACATAGTCCAAGGCAATCTTGGCTTTGTAGCGACCGTAAGGATCAACTGCAGTATCGGGAATTCCCAAGCCTGCTGCAATTTCACTGATGGGTTTCATCCGGGCCGCTTGGGCAATGTCGATGTCTGAAAGCACGTCGTCTCCAATTCGATAAAGGTTGAGCGAAAATTACCAAAGGCAATTTACCTTAACCCTGCGATTCGGGGATCATGGAAAACCATGAGAGGCTAGTCGGAAAGTGCCTCTAGCAGCTCGGTTTCTATCTCGATTTGCGCCTTGTTGAACTGAAGCTGTGCGCCGTGGATCAAAAACGTATCGTCCACCCGCTCGCCCAAAGTGGCCACCTTGGCGAGTTGAACTTCAATTTTGTGTCGCGCCAAAACGCGGGCAACGCTGTACAACAAGCCCAATCGGTCACTGGCCGAAATATTGAGCAGCCAGTTTTGCGCCTTCTCGTCTGGCCGCAGTGTCACCCGTGGGGCAATCGGAAAGCTCTTGACGCGTCGCGATACCCGGCCTTTGCTCGGCGCGGGCAAGGGCCCGGCGTTGGCAATCGCCAAGGCCAAATCATTTTCTAGCATGCTCGTCAACGCTTGGTAGTGTTCTTGCATGCCCGCAGAGGTAACGATTTGAAACGTGTCTAGCGCGTAGCCGTGGTGGGTGGTGTGAACGCGGGCGTCCAAAATGCTAAACGAGGCTTGGTCAAAATAACCACAAATACGGGCAAACAAGTCGGGTTGGTCTTGGGTGTACACCAAAACTTGCAGGCCTTCGCCCACCGGTGAGTGACGCGCCCGAACCACTGGCGTAGGCGTATTGACGTGGCGTGAGAGTTGTTTGGTATGCCACGCAATATCCGGCGCGTCGTGGCGCATAAAGTAACTGACATCCAGCGTATCCCACAGCGCCTTGTGGGCTTCAAACGGCATCGCGTAAAGCGCCACCAAAATCAGGGCTTCGCGTTTGCGGCTTTCAACTTCTGCCGCCGCATCCGGTGCGCGACCTCCGAGTACGCGCATGGTGTATCGGTACAAGTCTTCTAAGAGCTTGCCCTTCCAGGCGTTCCAAACTTTGGGAGAGGTGCCCCGAATATCGGCGACCGTCAGCAGGTACAAGGCCGTTAAATTGCGCTCGTTAACCACCCGCTTCGCAAACTTACTGATCACATCGGGATCGCTGAGATCGGCCTTTTGCGCGATGTGGCTCATCGTTAAATGCTCGCCCACCAAAAATTCAACCAATTGCGCGTCTTCGTTGGGAATCGCGTGTTGTTTGCAAAAACGCCGAACTTCGACTTTCCCTAAGTCCGAGTGGTCGCCGCCGCGGCCTTTGGCAATGTCATGAAAAAGGGCTGCGACGTAAAGCAGCCACGGCTTGTCCCAGCCCGAGGCGAGTTGCGAACAAAATGGGTACTCGTGGGCGTGTTCCACAATAAAAAACCGCCGCACGTTGCGCAGCACCATCAAGATATGTTGGTCCACGGTATAGACGTGAAATAAATCATGCTGCATTTGCCCGACGATGCGCCTAAACACCCAAAGATAGCGCCCCAAAACCGAGGTTTGGTTCATCAGCCGCATGGCGTGGGTAATGCCCTCGGGCTGCATCAAAATGTTTCGAAACGTTTCCTGGTTGACAGGGTCTTTTCGGTAAGCGGAGTCCATCAAGTCGCGGGCGTTGTAGAGCGCTCGCAGCGTGCGAGCCGATAGCCCTTTGACGCCGATCGTGGTTTGGTAAACCAAGAAGGTTTCCAAAATCGCATGGGGATTGCGCTGGTAGATATCGTCACTACTCACATCAATCATTCCCGCTTTCTCGTTAAAGTGGTCGTTGATACGGCGCAGGGTGTAGGTCGAAGGGCTCAGGCGCTCTTCAATGTTCATCAGCAAAATTTGATTGAGCTGTGTAACTGCTTTGGCGGCCCAGTAATACTGCTTCATCAAAGCTTCGCTGGCGCGGACCATGCCGCGTTTTCCGGGCTTAGCCGTGCTGGCCGTGTGGCCGAAGGCTTCGGCTACAGGGGTTTGCAAATCAAAAACCAAGCGGTCCTCGCGGCGCTGGGCCGTCATATGCAAACGCGCTCGAATCAAATACAAAAGGGATGCGTTGTGTTGAATTTGCTTGATCTCGAACGCGGTCGCTAAACCGCTTTGCGCGAGGCTCTTCCAATCGCGACCCAGCTGCGCGGCTTTGGCTACCCACAAAATAATCTGCAAATCGCGCATGCCTCCGGGCGACTCTTTGCAGTTCGGCTCCAACGCATACGGCGTGTCTTCAAACTTGGTATGGCGCTGGCGCATCTCCAACGTTTTGGCAACAAAAAAAGCCTTGGGGTCGAGCGCTGTAAAAAAAGCCGTGGTGAATTGAGAAACAAGTTGGGCGTCGCCCGTGACTCTGCGGCATTCGAGCAAGGCGGTTTGAACAGTGACGTCTTTGGCGGCCTCAGCCAAGCAGTCTTTGACGGTTCGAACACTGGAACCGATCTCCAAACCCGCGTCCCAACAACTGCCTATAAACGCCTCAATTTTTATTTTTAACGCGTTGTTGGTTTCAAGTGACTCCCCATCGGGAAGCAACACTACGACATCGACATCGGAGTAGGGAAATAACTCCGCGCGGCCAAACCCGCCCACCGCGAGCAAGGCCAATGGCGCTCCTAAACCGGCTTGTTCCCAGAGTTGGGTTAGCAAGCTATCGGCCAAGCCTGAGAGCTGGTGCAAAATTTTATGAATCCCCCGCGCAGAAAAGCCGGGTTCTTGAAGGCGCGCAATCGTCTGAAGTTTTTGGGCGCGGTAGTTAGCGCGTAGTGCTTGTATTTCAGTCATACGACGCGCACTAAGAAAAAGCCGCTGCCTTAGGCCACTTGGGCAGGCACAAAACTCGGAATCGGCGGGCTTCCGGCGGAGAGTGTCATGACCTCATAACCTGTGGGCGTGACCAAAATGGTGTGTTCCCATTGGGCAGACAGCGAGCGGTCTTGGGTCACGATGGTCCAGTGGTCTTTTTCTGGACCGTCTTTGATTTCTTTTTTACCCGCGTTAATCATCGGCTCAATCGTGAAGGTCATCCCTTCTACCAATTTTTCCAAAGTTCCAGGGCGACCGTAATGTAAAACCTGCGGCTCCTCGTGAAACACCTGCCCAATGCCGTGGCCGCAAAATTCTCTAACGACGCTAAAACCATGGCCCTCTGCAAATTTTTGAATCGCAAACCCAATATCACCCAAATGAATTCCGGGTTTAACCATCTTGATCCCGTGCCACATGGCCTCGTAGGTAATCGAGCAAAGGCGTTTCGCGGCGATAGACACGTCGCCAACCATAAACATGCGACTTGTATCGCCATGCCAAGTGTCTTTGATTACGGTCACGTCAATATTCACAATGTCGCCTTTTTTAAGCGCCTTGTCATTGGGAATCCCGTGGCACACCTGGTGGTTCACTGAGGTGCAAATCGACTTAGGGTAGGGCGTGTTGCCTCCGCCGGTGTAGTTCAAAGGGGCGGGAATGCAGCCCTGTACGTCAACAATGTAGTCGTGCGCGAGCTTGTCGAGTGCGTTGGTCGTTACCCCCGGTTGGACAAAAGGGGTGAGGTAGTCAAGCACCTCGGATGCCAGTTTGCCCGCAACGCGCATACCTGCGATGCCTTGGGCGTCTTTGTAAGTGATAGTCATGGGGAGCGATTATCCCATTGGTGCCAATCCCCTGAGAGCCCACGGTTAAGCCGCCAGTTAAAATGCAGACCATTCCCCCTACCGTTTTGACCGACCCATTGAAGCCCCCACAGTGACCCTGCATCTTTCCTCATTCAATGGCGGCAACGCTCTAAGCCGCTTTCGCGCACAACAACTTCTCAAAGCACTCCAAAGTGTCCACGACAAAGTCTCAGGGGTTTCAGCCCGTTATGTCCATTGGGTCGCCACCCCATCGGCCCCCAACGACGCTTTAAATACCCAGCTCGCCGATTTATTGCGCTACGGCGAACCCTTTGAGGGCGGCGAAGCTGCAAACGATTCAGCCGTTTTGGTCTTGGTCTCGCCCCGTTTGGGAACCGTTTCGCCCTGGGCCTCCAAAGCCACCGACATTGCCCACAACTGCGGTTTTGCGGTCCAACGGGTTGAGCGGGTGGTCGAGTACTACCTGACAATCAAATCGGGGCTTCTCTCTAAAAATACCTTAACACCCGCGCAGTGGCAGGCCTTGGCCGATAAGTTGCATGACCGAATGACGGAGAGTGCGTTTGCTAAGCGAGAGCAAGTGCAGGCTCTGTTTGCCTCTTTGCCCGCGGCAGCGATGGACTTTTGCGACATTCTTCAAGGCGGTCGCGCCGCCTTGGAGGACGCCAATGTTCGCTTTGGCTTGGCTTTGGCTGACGATGAGATGGACTATTTGGTCAATGCGTTTACCGGCTTGAAACGCAACCCCACCGATGTGGAGCTCATGATGTTTGCGCAGGC